>NZ_JCBDGH010000083.1:0-144084 GCF_059833955.1 Vibrio sp. R15-SG3-ISO1A | reverse complement strand
TCGATGTTGTGCTTTTCGACTGTGTCATCAGCATAGTAGTAGTCGTTGACACCGCTGCTTTCACCATCGGCACAAATGATGATGTAGTACTGCTGGTTGAACTCGATCAAATCGCCGTCCATTATCTTGCGGCGTTTGCGCGTTTCTATTTCACCATTCACCGCGACATAGCCTTCAGAGATAATGTGCTTGGCTTCACCGCCACCACTGACGAGATTGGCGATTTTAAAGATCTTATAAAGCTCAATAGGTTGCGAGTCGATTTCAATACCGATCGCTTCAATTTCAATCTCTTCTGACTCATACTCAGACATAACGGGTTCTCACAAATCCTGATGCTACACGTTTCTTGCATCACTATTACTACAATCGTGCCGCGCAGTGTACTGGCATCGAACAAAGATGCAATCTATTGCGTTAAATCTTTAATGATCGGGCACTCACTGCTCGCATCACCCGGGCAAGCGGCGATCCACTCTTTGAGCTGCTTTTCAATCTCTTGCAACTGGCGAATCTTGTTTTGCACTTCATCCAGTTTGACTTGTGCTCTGGCTTTCACCTCACTGCTTTTACGCTGCGGGTTATGCGCCAGTTGGACGAACTCCTTACATTCTTGCAAAGAGAAGCCGGCGTTTTTTGCTCTCGAGATTAAGTTCAGCTCTTGGACCTGTTGTTCGCCATACTCGCGATAGCCGGAATCACTGCGACTTGGCGGGGTAATGAGGCCTTTTTCTTCATATAAGCGGATAGACTTGCTGGATAGGCCAGTCAGTTCTGCGACGCTGCCAATGTTCATGCGCTCTCCTTTCGTCTTATGTTGGGTTATGTTGTACTACGAAATGATCGCTGATGCACCTATCTAGTGCCCAAAACATCTAGGCCCAAAATGAAAAAGCTCACCCCGAAAGGGGTGAGCATAGCTAGCAATATTCGCCAGCAAATAAGGACAGTCGTTTACCTAGAACTTATAGGTAGATACGTGCGCCGATAACCCACATGTCGTTAGTTTCAACTTTCACGTTTTGTGGTTTGTCGTTTAGATCGAACTGGTACGCAGTGTAACCTACGAAGTTTGGCTTGAAGTTGTATTCAACTTGTAGCGCTACTTCTTCACGAGCAGTCGTTTTTGGTGCACCGTCGATTAGCTTGCCTTCAACCATTTCGTAGTTAACGATGAAGTTTAGGCTATTTGGTAGAGCGTAAGACGCTAGGAATTCATATGCGTCTGACTCTTCCATTAGGAGGCTTGCATCTGCTTGGCTACCAATGCTGTTCATAAATTCGTTAGAGGCATAAACACCCGCTACATATAGACCTTTACCATATGAGCCGTAAGCAGCTGATACAACGTGTGAAGTTGCCGATTCTGCTTTATTAAACGCTGCACCATTGATGTCGCCAGAGTTGTACGCATAACCTAACTTAGCGCCCATAATTGAGTATGAGATTGTTGCTTGAACACGGTCTTTTACATCGAACTTAAATTTTTCGTTAGGCGTGTAACCTAGCTCCTCGTCACGTTGTTGACCTTGCCAAGCAAGACCAAAGTCTAGTGCGCCAGCTTCACCTAGCTCTACTCCGTTACGGTAAGAGATCATGTTCTCGCCACGACCCGTACCAAATGCACCGTGGTTGTCGTAGATAAAGTCGTTAGCAAACGCAATTGGCATATCTGCTACACCCGCTACGTCGTAGTAAGGTGCCCACTGAGTACCTGCGACTGCGCGGCCGAAATCTTCATGAGTTAAACCAACGTAACCTAGACGAGTTGTGAAAGTGTTGTCACCGCCGTCTAGGTAGTTCAGTTGCCATTCGCCGCGAGCGTCAGCTGTGAAGCCGTTGCCTAGGTCTTGAGTAGCGGTAAAGTTGATGCGTGGAGAGTTAGAACCAACGCCAGTGTCGCCTTGCTCAGAACCGTTTAGGTTAACTGATACGTGACCGCCAACTGCGAAAGTCGTACCGTCGTTGTTGTAAAGCTCAACCGCCATTGCTGTTGAAGAAAGAGAGGCAATGGCTACTGCAAGAATCGTTTTTTTCATCATAAAGTCCATATTGAATCAGCCCATTCGATAAACGTAACGAAATGAGCGGGTTATCACGTTTGATTACGTGGGATGCACTTTATCTTGAAAGTTCGATGAAGCTCTCAAAAACATGATAAAACGTTAGAGATTTAAAATTGCACATAAAAACAATGGCTTATTGTAGGTGTTTTGTGTTTTTATATTTTTTATTGGTTATTTTTAGATTGTTTTTAGGCGTTGATGAGTATGACGGGTCTTTTGTTGCATTTGTGTTATTTGGTTTGTGAATGGGTGGGTGTGAAATTTTACCTTTCGCTAACTGGTTGTACCTGTCAATCTCTACAAACATAACCTTTTGAACGGTGGTTTGAGCCTCTTGTTAGAGGCTATGGGATTGAGTGAGTGGGGCCGCTGTCTGAGTCGTGTGGTCATGAGTCCAACGAATGGCTTGGTCAAGCGCCATGGCTGGGCTGTAGTAATACCCTTGGATATAGTCGCAGCCATAGCCTTTCAGTGTGCGAAGCACCGATTGATCTTCTACGCCCTCAGCGACCACGGTATACCCTAAGCCGTGCGCCAAAGTGATGGCGTTGGCGACAATAGAGTCGTTGCGATCATTGGTGTCAAGTTGATACAAAAAAGAGCGGTCGATTTTAATTTGATCGACGGGCAAGTCACGCAATAAAGAGAGAGAAGAGTAGCCGGTACCAAAGTCATCCAAGCTGATTTTGAACCCTAACGCCCGAATCGAAGAGAGCAGTTTCTCTGGGCTATGCAAACGGTTGATGGCGGTGCTTTCCGTTATTTCCAGTACGATGTAATCGGTCATCGCTGGGTGTTCGTCAACCAACTCACGCAGTTGATTGACCAAACCTTGGCCCATCAAATCTTTGGCGGACAGGTTAATGTGAACAGGATAATGAATACCACTTTGCTGAAAATGCGCAATATCCCGCGTCACTCGTTTTAGCACCCAATTGGTGATTGAAACGATTTTGTGGCTCTGCTCGGCAATAGGGATAAAGTCGACGGGGCTAATCACCGTACCGTCATCTTTTATCCAGCGAATCAGGGCTTCATAGCCACACACCGCCTCTTTTTTACTATTGATGATCGGCTGATAGAAAATTTGGAACTCGTTGCTTTCGAGTGCCGCATCAATCTGACGTGAGATCTGCAGCTTTTGTTTCGCTCCCTGATACATGTGCTCATCATAATGGGCAATAAGGTTGCCGTTATTTTTCGCCCAATACATCGCCATATCAGCGGATTTCATCAGCGCTTCGGCGCTCAGCCCGTGATCGGGGAAGCGGCTTATGCCAATCGCTGCGCTGCTTGTCAACTCAAACCCTTCGAGTAGAAAGGGTTGGCTCAACGCTTTGTTGATCTTCTTGGCCAATTTAAGCCCTTCTGTGCGATGCTCGAGCTTGGCAATCACCGCAAATTCATCACCACCAAGACGCGCCAACATCGCATCTTGGCCCATCAAGGCACTCAATCTGTGACCGATTTGAATCAAGAGTTGATCACCACAAAAATGGCCCATGCCATCATTGACTTGTTTGAAGTTGACAATATCGAGCAGCAGAAACTGAAAAGTGCGCCCGTTGACAATGTACTCATCCAAGGCGTCGATGCAGTACTTGCGATTGGGTAATCCGGTGAGCGAGTCATGCAGTGAGTTGTATTTCTCTTGCTCGGCCAAATCCTTTAGGCGAGAAATACTGCTTAAACTAAAACGCGTCACCATAAAGACGAACACGCTGCCGGCAAAAAGAATGCTGCTGAGTGCAAACATCACATGACCGACATCACTGTCATTAAGCAAAATAAGGAATATGGCACTGTAGCCAGCGATAAAAAGAAAGATCAATATTGTCAGCAACCGCCAACCAATGTAGCGAGTGTTGTTGCAGATCTCACGCGCGGTCGCAAGGCTCGCGGCGAGTAGGAGAATGCCAAGGGCAATAAAGCTTATCGCAATGGTTGACACATTTATCTCTCATCAGCGGATTAACAACAAAGTAGGTCAGTGTCATGGGTACACAACTGAATGAACACTGCTTTTTCAAGTGTAGGCGTGTTCTTACGGGAATACCAAACGGCGTCTCATCCGATGTTTGCAACATTTGGGTTTGCGTTCGCTTTTTGTCAGATAACAACACGCTGTGTAATCCTAAAATCGGTGACAATTTGTATTAATTTTTAGCTAAGAAAAAATTCAGACTTTGCGGCAGATCAATAAATTTTATCTGATTTGTTTAATGTTGATAAAATTAGTTGAAAGATTAAAAAAATATTGAATAATGATTTTAAGTAGATGAAGCAGACGGCTTTCCCCACTCACGTTGAAACAGGAACTCTCCCCCATGTCTAATTCGTACGTTCTAGTGATTAACTCTGGTAGTTCTTCACTAAAATTCGCAGTGATTGATTCTGCCACTGGTGACGCAATCGTTTCCGGTTTGGGTGAATGCTTTGGATTGCCCGAAGCGACCATCAGTTGGAAGTTTAATGGCGAGAAAACAGAAGAAGCAGTTGACGCGCCAGACAACCATCATCAGCACGCCATTAATCGTATTGTATTACTCATCGAGTCGCTAGGTCTGGACAAGGATTTGGTCGCTGTGGGTCACCGCATTGTTCATGGTGGTGAGAAATTCACCTCAACGGTTCGTATCGATGCAGACGTGCTGGCAGAGATCGAAAACCTTTCTGATCTTGCTCCATTGCACAACCCTGCTGGCGCGAAAGGCATCAAAGCGGCGATGGACGCTTTCCCTGTACTGCCACAGTTTGCCGTGTTCGATACTGCTTTCCACCAAACCATGCCACAAAAAGCGTTTACAGGCGCAATTTCCAACGAACTGTACAAACAATACGGTATTCGTCGCTACGGCTTCCACGGTACGAGTCACTACTTCGTTAGCCGAGAAGCGGCAAAAATGCTGGATAAACCCGTCGAGTCGTGCAGCTTCATCACCGTTCACCTGGGTAACGGCGCGTCTGTGTGTGCTATTAAAGATGGTCAGTCAGTCGATACCTCAATGGGTTTCACTCCGCTAGCGGGCCTTATGATGGGTACTCGTTCCGGTGACCTAGACCCAGGTATCATCGAGTTCTTGATGAAAAAAGGTTGGACCCAAGAGCAAGTCTTTGAAACGCTCAACAAGAAATCAGGTTTCTTGGGCGTATCGGGTGTGACTTCTGACGCGCGCGGTATTCTTCAAGCAATGGAAGAGGGACACGAAGGCGCGAAATTGGCATTCGAGGTATTCACTTACCGCGTTGCCAAATACATCGGTTCATACCTGATCCCTCTCGATCGCCTAGATGCGGTCATTTTCACCGGTGGTATCGGTGAAAACGCGCTGGATATCCGCCGTGAGATCTTAAACAACCTAGGTCTACTTGGCTTTGTCGAAGATGTGAAGGGTAACGAAGACGCACGCTTTGGCAGCGCGGGTATCATTGGTAAGTCTGAGCTGCTTAACGCACTTGCCCTAGTGATTCCAACTAACGAAGAATTTGTGATTGCCCAACAGTCGGTTGAATTGCTTTAATTACATTTAAAATCAAATGGATAGAAGCGAGCTTTGTGCTCGCTTTTTTTGTGCTCATATGTTGGATAGGCCATCGCAAAGCAGCGCCTGACGGCACCTCCATTACTCGCTCTATTGACTTCTATAGTTCATTTTTGTGCCCTTAATTCTGCAAGGTTCGTGTTGACTTGTTTTTGCCCTAAAAAGAGCTGCGCCTAGAATTGTAACGTTATTCAACTTACTAAGTTTGAGATACAAAAAGTAATAGATGCTAGAATTCATTTCATCGCCCTCAATGAAATGAATTCTATTGCTTAAAAGTCGTGCGCCACTGAGCTGGCGATACATGAAATGCAGATTTAAAGTGCTTTCTGAATACGCTGTCAGAGCCAAAACCCGCTTGCTCTGCAACTTGAGGTATCGATAGTTTCGTGGTTTCTAGTAGGCGTTGGCTGAGCACCAAACGCTGATTTTGAAGCCATTCACCAAATGTACAGCCATAGGTGGATTTAAACTGGCGTGTGAAGGTACGTTTGCTCATCGCACATCGCTCAGCGACTTCATCTAGTGAATGAGACTGATTGAGACTCTGCTCAACCTGCTCAATCACAAGGTTAATACTTGTCTTTGTGAGGGGTTTTATGTTGACTGGTGCTGGTATGTATTGTTGCTGGCCACCATTACGAGATGGTGCTGTCACCATCTTACGTGCAAGATCATTCGCAAGCTCACTACCACACAAACGGCGCACTATGTGCAGACAGCAATCGAGTGAAGCGGCAACTCCAGCAGAGGTGATGATAGTCTCATGTTCAACAAATAGAGGGTTTGGGTCAAAATTCACCTTAGGAAATTGCTGCTGAAATTGTTCGGTAAATGCCCAGTGGCTTGTGGCTCGTTTGCCATCGAGAACGCCAGCACACGCGAGAACATAAGAACCAAGGCAGAGCCCTACCAGCAACTTCCCTTTATCATGATGCTCTATTAACGCCTCTAGAAGTCGTTCACTTGGCTCTGGCAGGTCATTTGGCCAGCTTGGAATAATTATAATATCGGCTTCTTGGGTAGTACTTAAATCGCTATCTACCACCACACCAAATCCAGAGCTTGTTTCAAACCGCAAGCTGTTTTCGCTACAGATCCTCAAGTTAAACCGAGTCGGTTGACCGAAAAAGATATCTTGAAACACCAGACAGGGCACAGAGAGATGAAAAGCACTGATGCCTTCAAAGGCTATCATAGTAATTTTAATTAACTCGCTTGATTTGTTCATGAATGTCTCGATTTGCGCGAACATTGACTTTCAGGACACTAACACAAAAAGTCGACAAGTAGCATACTAAATCGTATAGAGAACATGACTTGTTAGTGAGTATAGAGAGGCATTATGAGGATCCACCACCTACGTAGCGCAACTTTTATCATTGAATCTGGCGAAACATTTATCCTTATTGATCCTATGTTGGGTAAAAAAGGCTCATTACCTCCCTTTTCGGTACTTAAAGCCAAACCAGCCAGAAACCCTACCGTTGAAATGCCAAATAATGCAAAGGAATTACTTACCAAGGTCACTCACACGCTGATCACTCATAGTCGAACTTTAGGTATTAAAGCTCTTCAGCATGCAGATCACCTAGACTCAGCAGGTGAGGCGTTTTTAACAAGTCGTAATATCCCAGTTGCGACACCAGCCAAAGATAAAGCCTATCTAGAAAAATATGGCTTAAGGGTAAATTGGGGAATTAAAGACTGGGAAACTATCGACTTTCTAGGTGGAAAGCTCACAGCGGTGCCTGCTTTGCACGGACATGGGTGGATTCATAAGGTAATGGCTAATGGTGTTGGATTTTTCTTGGATCTTCCCAATGAGCCTTCTATTTACATTAGCGGTGATACAGTTCTAACCGATGATGTAAAACGAGCATTGAATGAGTTGAAACCTGATATCACAGTAGTAGCCGCTGGTCGTGCTCGTATGGACGTTGGTCAACCGTTATTGATGTCTATTGATGAAGTAATGGAGTTTATCCATCTTTCCCCTAACAATGTGATTGCGAACCATATGGAGGCACTAAACCACTGTGCAGTGACTCGACCAATTCTTAAAGAAGCAATTGATAAAAACGGTTTGTCAGATAAAGTCCTTATTCCTGCTGATGGTGAAACCTTGGAGTTTTAGATACCTGAACTAATCCGATGACTCTCGATTTAAGTAAATAATCTAAATGATTTATGCCCCTATCTGTGTTGCGAGCGTTTAGCTACTCGGTTCTCTAAAGCGTAATTTGATATACTCTTCCTTATGCTTATATCTCCAACTAAATTTGCTAATCCACTATAAACTGCTGTGCAATATTTGACCTGCAAATATCACTAAATTATCAGCGTCATCATTTTGCCATTGCAATGTTCAATGGCAAAATGATGATTTGAGGTACGGTGTGCCCCTAACTGAAGTGTGTTAACCCACTATACGTCTCACCAAGTAAAAGTGCTTTTTACCGCGTTGAAGTAACCAGTACTGGTCGAACAGCGGGAAGTTCAAGTTTGGGTTTTCTGCATCAACTTTCTCGCCATTCACACTGATGGCGTTGCTGCCAATCAGTTCACGGGCAATGCGTTTTGATTTGGCTAAGCCTGACTCAACCAGAAGCTCTAACAAGTCTCGCTCAGCACTTTGCATATTGGGCAAGCCATCGAGTTCCAACTGTTTTAGCTCGCTCAAACTTAGCTGCTGCACATTGCCGCTAAATAGCGCTTGAGTGATTCGCTCTGCTCTTGCTAAGCCTTCTTCACCGTGGACAAAACGCGTCATTTGCTCAGCTAGGATACGCTGTGCTTGTGGTTTGCCTTTGCTCTCTTTGTCTTGTGCTTCAATTGCAGCAATCTCATCGCAACTCAAGAAGGTATAGTAGCGCAGGAAGTGGTAAACATCGGCATCTTCCGCGGATAACCAGAATTGGTAGAAAGCGTAAGGCGAGGTCTTACTTGGATCTAACCACACTGCGCCACCTTCGGTTTTACCAAATTTAGTGCCGTCAGATTTGGTGATCAAAGGTAAGGTTAGACCGAAGACCTGCTCACCATTTTGACGGCGAGTAAGGTCAATGCCGCTAACAATGTTGCCCCATTGGTCATTGCCACCGATTTGTAGGCGGCAGCCGTACTGACGGTTTAGTTCTGCGAAGTCGTAAGATTGCAGCAGTGCGTAACTGAACTCGGTAAATGAGATGCCTTGATCTGGACGTTGTAAACGTAGCTTCACCGACTCTCGGCTGATCATGGTATTTACGGAGAAATGCTTACCTACGTCGCGGAAGAAGTCGATCACGTTAATCTTCTTCACCCAATCTGTGTTATTTACCATGATCATTGGCTTGCTGACTTGGTTATTCATCAACTGTTGAATTTGATTCGACAGATCTTGTACCCAGCCCGTTACGGTTTCTTCTGAGTTTAAGCTTCGCTCAGTGGCTTTAAAGCTCGGGTCACCGATCATACCCGTTGCACCACCAATCAGAGCAATGGCTTGATGTCCTGCGTCTTGAAAGCGCTTGAGCATAATTAGTGGTACAAGGTGGCCAATGTGCAGGCTACCTGCGGTTGGATCGAAACCGCAGTACAAGGTTTGTGGCGTAGAAAGCAGTTTTTGAACTTGGTCTAAATCGCTCGCTTGGGCAATCAAGCCGCGAGCTTGTAAATCTTCAATCAGTGTCATCGTCTTATCTTTATCTGGTTTGGTTGTATTCAGATTAAAAGGCGATGCGGAATCGAGATATATCCCTAAAGGGACAGTTTGTTATCTTGATTGAGTGATCAGGTGGTTAAGAAACAGCTGAAAGAACTCGCTCAACGACGCCACATTCAGTTGTGCGTAGATGCGTTTACGGTGGTTCTTAACGGTGCCCTCAGCCACATCTAGCTGCGTTGTAATCTCTTTGCTGTCATAGCCTTGCGCGATCAATGCCGCGATTTCTTGTTCTCGATTAGTGAGGACGGTTTGGCCAAACGATGCCAGTGCGGATTCAATCGCGGCACGCATTTGTCCTGAATAGACGTTAGGGCTGAAGACTGGTTCGGCGAGTGTAAACTCGGTTTGTTTCCAGTGCTGTTGGCACAAAGACTGAATAATCGCGAAGTAAGATTTGAGCTTGGTGACTTGAGCCTTGGTGAAGCGCTTATCGTCCTGCATAAAACCGAAGTAGAGCATCACCCAACGTGTCGGCTCGATTTCGATCAGCATACTAAGTTCATCCTTCCAGCCCGTTTGATGGTAAAACTGCTCACAGTAGGCTTGGTAATCGAGATCGTTGCGCGCGACGTCTTTACCTACGACATCTTTGAGCGTGAAGATGCCTTGCTCTTTGTTGGCGTTAAGCTTCTGGTAAAACGGGTCGTTTTGAAAAGAGGTGGTGAGATAACGCTGGAACAAAAGCTCGCGTTCATTTTCAATCGAATCATACAAGTAGATAGGGTGTTTGCCTTCGCGGTAGCCGAGGATCACCGCGCAATCAAAACTCAATAACGAAGCAATAACGCGCATCAGTTTAGGCGTAAAGCTTGGTGAGTTAAGAGCAGAAATTGTCTCTGCAAGTTGAGTGTTGAATGCGTCGTTAGGCATGGGGATTCGCGAGTCAATAAAGATTGGGATAAGCATAACGCAACAGGCTGTTACCCCAAAGTTATCTGTATTGGATAATTGAATTTGGCCCCCTTCATGTCATTCTGAGTGTATGGTTGCAATACTTGAGGTAATCCAAAAAATTAGAGTGTGTTATGGTTCGTAACGCGTTTATGTCCAAATCCCTGTTAGTAGGTGCGATACTAATAGAAACCCAACCAACGAAGAATTTGTGATTGCCCAACAGTCGGTTGAGTTGCTTTAATTTGATTTAAAATCAAATAGATAGAAGCGAGCCTTGTGCTCGCTTTTTTTGTTATCATATGTTGGATAGACCATCGCAAAGCAGCGCATGACGGCACCTCCATTACTCGCTCTATTGACTTCTGTAGTTCATTTTGTGCCCTTAAGTCTGCAAGGTTCGTCTTGACTTGTTTTTGCCTCATTCCAATTTAGTCTCAATATTAAGACGCTAATTTCTCATAGTTATCGACTTACTTTTCCTAATCTAACTTATCTCTCAGAAGCACTGTTTAATTGGGAAATTGACATATATGAAAGATAAGATATATGATATTTCATATGTTTTATAGCATTGAATGGTTCCTATGTTTGATCCAATCCTTCTTTACAAAGCACTTTCTGAAGAAACTCGGCTTAAGTCTTTGCTTTTAATGCAGAAGCAAGGCGAGTTGTGTGTCTGTGATCTCATGGAAGCGCTGAATCTTAGTCAACCCAAAGTATCTCGGCATCTTGCCGAATTGCGAAAGCACGAGCTTGTTCTGGATAAGCGGCGTGGTAAGTGGGTTTATTACCGTGTCAATCCCGCGCTAGCTCTTTGGGTCAAGCAAGTGCTGGAGATCACCCTTAAGCATAATTTGACATTTATCGAGTCAGAGTTGCAGTTCATCAAAGGCAAATCATGTACGAATGTTGTGAACGAATAATGCTCTATTCCGTTGGTTTATCAATTTTAAATGAAAGAGGTTTGTATGAGTAATGTCTCAAGCTGTGTCGAAACCAGCGCATCTGAAAAAATGAGTTTTCTTGATCGATACTTAACCGTATGGATTTTTCTTGCAATGGCAGTTGGTGTCGGGATTGGCGTGTTATTTCCTCAAGTCGCTCAGTGGAACGAAAGCCTATCTGTTGGTTCAACCAATATCCCACTTGCTATTGGCCTCATCTTAATGATGTACCCGCCATTGGCGAAAGTGAACTATAGCCTTTTAGGTGAGGTAACTCGTGATAAACGCGCGATAACGCTTTCTTTAGTGATGAACTGGCTCGTGGGACCGATTTTGATGTTCACCTTGGCCATCATTTTCTTACGTGATCAACCTGGCTATATGGTGGGACTTATTCTGATTGGCCTTGCTCGATGCATCGCAATGGTGTTGGTTTGGAATGACATCAGCGGCGGAAACAAAGAGTACGGAGCAACCTTAGTTGCCTTAAATAGCGCGTTTCAGATTGTCACGTACAGTTTTATGGCATGGCTGTTTATTACTGTTTTACCCCCTTACTTTGGTCTTGAAAGTTTCGTTGTTGACATCACTATCTGGGATATTGCACAAAGCGTCTTAATTTATTTAGGCATCCCTTTCTTAGCAGGGTTCCTAAGCCGTAAGCTATTGGTCTCAGCAAAAGGTGAACAGTGGTATAACGAAGTCTTCATCCCTCGTATTTCGCCAATTACCCTGATTGCGCTTTTAGCAACCATCGTTTTGATGTTTAGCCTGAAAGGTGAAATGATCATTGAGTTACCGATGGATGTATTCCGTATTGCAGTACCACTTATCATCTATTTTATGGTGATGTTTTTTGTGAGCTTTTACATTGGGAAGCGTATGGGTATTCCTTACGACCAAAATGCATCCATCGCCTTTACTTCATCTGGTAACAACTTCGAGCTAGCTATCGCCGTATCAATCGCTGTATTTGGATTAAACTCTGACCAAGCATTTGCGGGTGTGATTGGACCTTTGGTAGAGGTGCCTGTCTTAATCGCGTTGGTTAACGTCGCCTTGAGAATGAAGCGTAAATATTATGCCTAAGAGCAGTATTTCGAAACAAACTTCAGCAGTGCCATGTCTCATTGAGACATGGCATCTTTCCGAGTCCGAGCTTTACTACTGGTTGCTTAAGCAAACAGGTGATCCTGAGCTGAGCTTTGATTTACTACAAGATACCTTCTTGAAGGCGTTAAAGCAGAAGCAAGCGTTTTGCGATATTCAAAACCAAAGAGCGTGGCTATATCGGGTAGCGCGGAATATGCTCATTGATAAGCAACGTAAGGCGAATCAAGAACAAGTCCAGGATCTGAGAGATAATGAGCCGATATGGGAAAAACATGAACTTCCCGCCGTCGATAGCCTTGCGCAATGTCTACCTAAAGCGCTATCAAAACTGACTGCGTCTGAAAGCGAAATTATCAAACAGTGTGACCTACAAGGTCTTACTCAAGAGCAGTTTTCCGAGCAAAATGGACTCACTTTAGTGGCAACCAAATCACGTATTCAGCGTGCTAGACAAAAACTCAAACACGTTTTGCAAACGCAATGTCATATACGTTTCGACGAACAACAGCGTGTTTGTTGCTTTTTTCGAGAATAGATCGTTTCTTGAATCTAATTAAGTATCAGAGCACCCCTGTAAAATAAATATTCATAAAATTCTTTGCATCCTTTCGGCACCGACTTCGTCTTAGTCACAAAAGAAATAAATAACGAGGTTGAAGGAGCCGATATGTTTGAAGTCTTTACCCATCTTGCTGATTGGATGACCTACCAGTTATTTGCTATGCAGCAAGGTACTAAGCTGGCAGATACTATTCATTTTTTTATAGAAGACACTAGTAAAATCATGGCGTTGCTGGTCGTCATGATTTATGTCATTGCTTTGTTCCGCGCTTCTTTAAATGTTGAAAAAGTACGACACTATCTTGCGGGAAAGCGCCGTCTTTTTGGCTATGTGACGGGAAGTGTTTTCGGGGCGATCACCCCATTCTGCTCATGTTCAAGCATTCCCGTTTTTCTTGGCTTTACCTCCGCAGGTATCCCACTTGGGATCACCATGGCATTTTTGATTACCTCGCCATTGATCAATGAAATCGCAGTATTGCTTCTGTTTAGCCTACTTGGGTGGAAATTCACCATCATGTACGTCCTGATTGGAATGCTTATCGGGATGTTGAGTGGCTGGTTGCTGGATCTGATAGGAGCAGAGCGTTGGTTACAGCCATTTGCAGCAAAAGCCATGCAGAAAGCCCAAGCCCAACAGCATACTCAGGGAAATCTGAACGTTAGTAACGAAGAGTCTGCAATCACGCTTTTGTATCGACATCAGTTCGCCAAACAAGAAATGGTTGAAATCATCGGTCGGGTTTGGAAATGGGTGTTTATTGGCGTGGGTATAGGTGCAGGCTTACATGGTTTTGTACCTGATGGCTGGATAGAAGCCCACTTAGGCGCAGGTCAGTGGTGGTCGGTTCCAGCTTCAGTCTTAATTGGTATCCCTTTGTATTCCAATGCCACGGGGGTGATTCCTATCATGGAGAGTTTACTGAGAAATGGTCTTCCCATTGGTACGACATTAGCGTTTTGTATGAGCACTGTCGCTGCAAGTGTCCCTGAATTTGTCATGCTAAAACAAGTGATGCAATGGCGCTTACTGGGACTTCTTTTTAGTCTACTGCTGACAGCATTTACTGTTATGGGGTGGATATTTAACTTACTGTTCTGGCAATTTTAGGAGATAAACATGAAAGCATTTAAAGTACTAGGGTCAGGTTGTGCCAACTGCGTTAATACCGCGAAACTGATTGAGAAAGTTGCGGCAGAGCAAGGCGTTGATGTTTCGGTTGAAAAAGTAACCGACCTTGAAACGATCATGAATTATGGCGTGATGTCTACACCAGGCGTTGTCATGGATGAAGAAGTGGTTCACGCAGGTGGGATCCCAAGCTCCGAGAGCGTGATTAATTGGTTATCTCGTTAACACAATATGAATGATAAAAGCCTTCCGTAAGGAAGGCTTTAGAAACAGGCGATAGATAATTGGTAGCTACTGATAGAACCATTAAACTTTCGTGACTCTCATAAAGTGCGCTTTTAAGCGCCATTCACCATAAACTGTACATCTGTGGCTATGTCACTGATATGATCGCCAGCTCGCTCTAGCCCTTTCGCAATGAACAACAGTTCAACCAGTTGTTGAGATGAAGTGTTTTGCTGGTTAAAGCCCTGAATGAGTAGTGTGTATACATCTCGATAATAGGCATCGAGCGTATCATCGCCTTCCCAGACAACATTCGCCTGAGTGGCATTTTTAGTATTGTATGCCTCAATGACACTACGCAGCATTGTCACTAGGTGTAAATGCATCTGGTGGAATATCTCATTAAGTTCATCAGGAATAACTTGCTTGAATTGACTCGATTTTACCGCCATCGATTTTGCATAATCACCGACACGTTCTAACCTGGGTGCGATGCGCATTGATGAGAGAATAAAGCGGAGGTCATCGGCTACGGCATGTTGACGAGCTAATACTCTGGCTCCATGTTGCTCGATGTTACTCAAGCACTGGTTGGCGATACGGTCTTGAGCAACAATGTTATCGGCTAGCTCAGTATTAGGTTTATCAAAGACATCAATCGCTTGCTCGAACTCTTTTAACACAATGCTGGCGAGTTCATTGAGTTCGGTTTTTATCTGTTCTAAGTCACGATCAAATTTCTTTAGTGTATGATTTTCCATTTTATCTTCCTAACCAAAACGGCCTGTGATGTAGTCGCGAGTCTTCTCTTTTGCTGGTGACGTAAACAAGGTATCTGTTGGCGCAAATTCGACCATTTCGCCCATATGCATGTAAGCGGTATAGTGAGAGATACGCGCTGCTTGTTGCATGTTGTGCGTTACCATGACTACCGTAGTCTCTTTGTGCAAGTCGCTCAGTAGGTCTTCAATCTTGGCTGTTGCGATCGGATCTAATGCCGATGTCGGCTCATCCAGTAGCAACAAATCTGGCTTTGGCGCTAATGCTCGCGCGATACAAAGGCGTTGTTGTTGCCCTCCAGATAACCCATAGGCAGAGGTGTGAAGTCTGTCTTTGACTTCATCCCAAATCGCTGCACCTCGTAGCGACTCTTCTGCACGAGCATCAAGCTCGGCTTTGTTACTGACACCGCGAATACGCAGCCCAGCCACCACATTTTCATAAATGCTTTTCGGGAAAGGGTTGGGCTTTTGGAACACCATGCCGACCGTTAAACGGACTAAGCCAGGATCCATATCAATCAGATTGTGAGCACCAGGATGCAACAGGATTTCTCCTTCATAGCGATTGCCTGGATAGAGGTCATGCATTCGGTTAAAGCTGCGCAACAGTGTACTCTTGCCGCAGCCAGATGGGCCAATCAATGCGGTGATCTTTTTATCCGCAATCGGTAAATTGACATTGTGCAAAGCATGAACCTTACCGCCGTACCAGAAATTGAGGTTTTTGACTTCTGCACGAAGCGTCTCTTTCACTGAGGAAGCAGCCGATATCGTTGAGCTGCGTTTCACGTTGTCTTGCTCGGTTGCCGCTGATTGGCTAGAGAAAGTTGAAATGGTTTGTGTCGTCATTGTTTGGTTCTCTCTTACTTCAGGTTACGACGCAGTCGGTATCGGATATAAATGGCAATACCATTCATCAATATTGTCATCGCCATAAGCACAACACCTGTCGCAGCAGCGTTAATGTGGAACTCCGCTTGGGGGCGGGACACCCAGTTAAATAGCTGGATAGGCATCAAAGTGAACGGGCTGGACAACCACTCAAAATTGATAAATGGGAACTCACTTTGGAAAGGTGAACTGGGCAAAAAGGCAATAAAGGTTAGCGCACCAATGGTAATAACAGGTGCAGCTTCACCAATAGCACGAGCCAATCCAACTATCGTGCCAGTTAAAATACCAGGTCTTGCAGCGGGCAATATGTACATGCGCACAGTTTGCCATTGGTCAGCTCCCAGACCATAAGCGGCTTCACGTAGCTCTTGAGGAATGCTGCGAATCGATTCTCGTGTCGATACGATGATGACAGGAAGGATCAGTAGCGCGAGGACTAAGCCCGCCGTAATGATGCTTTCCCCTAAACCAAAACCATAAATAAACAATCCCAAAGCAAGTAAGCCATAGATAATGGAAGGCACGCCCGCTAGGTTACTGACGTTGATTTCAATGATATTAGTCAGCCAGTTCTTTGGCGCATACTCTTCAAGATACAACCCTGCGGCGACCCCAAAGGGGATGGCGATACAAGCCGTCACCAACATCACAAGACTGGTGCCAACCCATGCAGATAAAATACCCGCACGCTCTGGGTGTCGTGAAGGGAAGTTGGTATAAAAGTCAGCGTCAAAAAGACGAGGAAAACCAGAATAAATCAGCTCGGCAAAAACACTGACCAGCAGTGACATCGCAGTAAGTAGGATAATGATCCCAATCGTTGCTACGGTGAGATCGGCTTGTTTATTTTTACGGACGATTTGGTCGAGAGTTAAAGTGGTGTTCTGCATTAGTAAACCTCTCTGAATCGACGGCGTAGGTAGAAACCGAGGATGTTAAAAATCAGAGTGATGATGAAAAGTACTAAGCCTGCGGCAAAGACAGACTGATAGGCAATCGTGCCATGAGGTAAATCTCCCATCGCCATCTGTACGATGAATGATGTGATGGTGGCAGCACCTTCGGTTGGGTCAAAACCAAATCGTGGGTTTTGACCCGCTGCAATCGCTACAACCATAGTTTCACCAACCGCACGTGACATACCTAGAATACAAGCGGCAGTAATGCCAGATAAGGCAGCAGGTATCACGATATGTGTTGCAACACGAAAGCGAGAATAGCCCAATGCATAGCCTGCCTCTCTTAAGTGCATAGGCACAGAGCGCATCGCATCCTCACTCACGGAGGCCGTATACGGTAGGATCATTATCCCCATCACAATACCTGGCGCTAACAAGTTAAAACCTGACAGGCTTGGAATGAAAGTTTGCAGTAGCGGCGTAACAAAAAGTAGCGCAAAGAAGCCATAAACAACCGTTGGTACGCCTTCTAAAAGCTCCAAGAAAGGTTTAACCACTTCTCGTACTCGGTTGCTGGCGTACTCACTCAGATAAATGGCAAGGCCAATCCCCGCAGGAATGGCGACACCAAGAGCAATACCTGCCACGGTGAGTGTTGCTGAGACTAACGTCATCACACCAAAGTGCGCATTAGCAAACATCGGTGTCCACTGAGTGTCAGTGAGAAAATCGAGAATTGATACATGCTGAAAAAAGGGTAATGATTCTGAAACCAGCACGTACACAATACCCATAGTGACAAAAATGGAAGCCAGAGCTGCTGCCATAAGAAGGTAACGACTCACCACATTCCAAAATGCACGTCGCTTTAAAAAGGCTTCAGAGACCAAGAGGCTTGAAGAACTGGATTGAGTAGTATTCATATTCATTGCCTGCGTAAAGAGAACAAGGAGGGCAGCAAAGCTTCCCTCCATGAATCAATACAATAATGACTTACTTAGGAGTACGAGCTAACAGCTCTTCAATACCGACACCGACTTCGGCTCCGTGGAAAACAGAACCCGTACGACGTTGCTTAAAGTTTTGTTGCGCTAACTGGTAGGCTTTGTCAGGCAGTGGGACATAGCCAACTTCTTTTACCAGCTCAGGAGCATGTGAAGTATCCATATAGAAGTCTACGAAACGCTCAACGTGCGCTTTTTCATCGGCTGATTTTTTATTCACGTAGATGAAAATTGGACGAGAGAGTGGTTGGTAAGTTGCATTCTTCGCATTTTCAACACTTGGCGCTACAGGTTGACTCCCTTTCCAACTAATTGGTGCGGCTTTTAGTTTGTCTTTGTTTTCTTCATAGTAAGCCAAACCAAAGAAACCCAGTGCATCAACGTCATTAGAGACCCCTTGTACGATGATGTTGTCGTCTTCGCTGGCGGTGAAATCGCCACGGCTAGACTTGCCTTCAACAATCGCTTCAAGGAAGTAATCATAAGTACCAGAGTCCGTACCAGGACCAAAAAGTTTAAGTGGTCGATCAGGGAAAGCAGGATTCATTTGCTTCCATGTCATAACCTTACCTTGAGCCGCTGGTTCCCAAGCCTTTTTCAGATCTTCGACGTTCAGGTGTTTAACCCAATCATTTTTCGGGTTGATAACCACAGTCAGCGCATCAAGTGCTGCTGGTAGTTCGATAAACTCAATGCCGTTTTCAGCACACAGCTTGCGCTCAGAATCCTTAATTGGTCGAGAGGCATTCGAAATGTCCGTTTCACCGCGACAGAACTTTTTAAAACCACCGCCAGTACCAGAAATACCAACGGTGACCATGGTTTTACCTTTCTCTGCAATCTGAAACTCTTCAGCCATCGCCTCAGTAATAGGGAAAACTGTACTAGAGCCATCAATTTTAACCAGATCACGTGCGAATGCGCCTTGACTAGCTGCGAGTAACGTCGCGCCAACTAAGGCTGCTGACAAAGTATGTTTCATGACTTATCTCCATGTTTTGCGTCATTGATAACTTCGATGGTTACGTTACTACTCATTTGTGACACTTTTGTGTCTGTTTATTTAAATATACATTCATCCATATGTACGAACATAAAAATATGCTGTATGTTTTTACAACTGTGGAATCTTACTTATTGATGAGAATGCCAGAATGGATAAGAGAACTGTACATTTCATTAGCTACCCAACCTCCGATCTGGCTTGTATTGCTGCGCAGCTTCTTTTTAGTCGTTCTAGTGATCGATATCACATCAGCTATGAAAGGTTGCCCAACGAAGAAGACTGCGGCGATACGCTGGATTGCTTTGGATATTTTGGTTATCTCTTTTTAGATGCCTCGGATGAGATAGAGCCTGGCTATGACTATGTCATTGACATCAACTACGCGATGCATCGAGTTGGACGGCGTAGAGAGGCATATCAAAAAAACCTTTATTGGGAAGTGACTTGTAATCAAAATGCAATGGAAGAACTACAGAATCACATTAGCTATTTCTCCTCTCGTTGCGATGTCATCCTGTAACGTTCCTGCATTTTTTGTTGACAGACCTTATATATAAAATAATATATACGCATATACATATACCGCAGGACTGAGCATGTTACCTCACCAGTTTTTTAAATTAATTTCAGATGAAACGCGGGTTCGTTGCTTGTTGATGATTGCCCGTGAAGAAAAGGTCTGTGTCGGGGAACTGACAGAAGCCCTTAACGAAAGCCAGCCTAAAATTTCTCGCCACCTTGCATTGCTACGTTCAAGTGGTGTGGTGGTTGATACCCGTCAGGGGCAATGGGTTTTTTACCGCTTATCGGATCAGCTTCCTGGTTGGATGAGAAAACAGATCCAAGGGCTAGTTGACTCTAACTGCCTAAAAGCAGAATACCAGCAAGATATTCAACGCTTATCCGAGATGAAATCTCGTCCAGAATGTTGTGTTTAAAGGAAAATAAGATGTCTATCAAAGTAGGAATTAATGGATTCGGTCGTATTGGACGTTTAGCGCTGAGAGCGTCGTTTGATTGGCCTGAAATCGAGTTCGTTCAGATTAACGATGTGGCAGGTGATGCGGCAACCTTAGCTCACCTGCTTGAGTTTGACTCAGTGCAAGGTCGCTGGCACCACGAAGTGGCGAGTGAAGGTAACGCCATCATCATCAACGGTAAAAGCATTGCTACCTCACAAGAGAAAGCCATCGATGCGGTAGATTGGTCAGGTTGTGACGTGGTGATTGAAGCAACGGGTAAGCACCGTAAATCTGAGTACTTAAATCTGTATCTGGCACAAGGTGTTAAACGTGTGGTGGTTTCCGCCCCAGTAAAAGAAGATGGGATTGCTAACATTGTTGTTGGTGTTAACGACCACATTTTTGACCCAGAAAAACACCAGATTGTGACCGCTGCCTCTTGTACCACAAACTGCATTGCACCTGTGGTGAAAGTGATTCATGAGAAGCTCGGTATTGAGCGGTCGTCATTTACAACGATCCACGACCTCACTAACACCCAAACTATTCTCGATGCTCCGCATAAAGACCTGCGCCGTGCGCGTGCTTGTGGTATGAGTTTGATCCCAACAACTACAGGTTCTGCGAAAGCGATTATCGAAATTTTCCCTGAACTTAAAGGAAAAATTGATGGTCATGCAGTGCGCGTGCCGTTAGCTAACGCCTCTTTAACCGACATTATTTTTGATGTTAAGCGTGACACTACGGCTGAAGAGGTTAACGACTTACTTAAAGAAGCGTCGCAGAATGAACTGAAAGGCATACTTGGTTTCGAAGAACGCCCTCTTGTCTCTATTGATTACAAAGGGGACCAACGTTCAACGATTGTCGATGCGCTTTCAACTATGGTGGTTGGCAAGCGTATGGTTAAAATCTATGCGTGGTATGACAACGAAATGGGTTACGCAACACGTACCGCAGAACTTGTTCGTAAAGTCGGCCTAGCATAAGGAAGCAAACAAATGACACATCCTACGTGGGAACTGCCTGTTGAAGACAATAACGCAGCGTTAGTACTAACTCCTTGCCCTGGCACTAAAAAAGCGTCGCTAAGTGACAGTATTGATCAACTCAAATCTCAAGGTGTAACTGTCGTTGTTACAGCACTGAGCACTCATGAGATGCAAGAAAAAGGCGTTGGCGATCTGCCTAATATTGTCGAAAAAGCAGGTTTGCAATGGTTTCACACACCGATAGAAGATGACTGTGCTCCAGGTGAAGATTTTCAGGCTCGCTGGAAACATATATCCCCTTCGCTACACAAAGCTATAGAACATGGCGAAAAGATAGCGATGCATTGCATGGGGGGATCGGGACGGACAGGTTTGCTTGCTGCCCATCTTTTGCTAGAGAAAGGTTGGGAGCTGCAAGAAATCATCACCCATGTCCAGTCGTTAAGACCTGGCGCATTTACCAAAGATGTACAAGTTGAGTACATCCACCAATTTGCTAATCAGTAAAAGCCTTAAAGAGCTGCCTAAGGCGGCTCTTTTTTTAAAGAGAGTAAATATGTTGTCGAAGCTCAACCAAAATGTCCGCCAGTACATGTTGGTCACATTTAACTATTGGAACTTCACCGTTACCGATGGCGCACTACGTATGTTGGTGGTGCTCTATTTTTATGACTTGGGGTATTCAACCTTAGAGATCGCCTCCCTGTTTCTTTTTTATGAATTCTTTGGCGTTGTCACGAACCTCATCGGTGGCTGGCTAGGTGCTCGTCTTGGTTTGAACCGAACGATGAATATTGGCTTGGGAATGCAAATCATCGCTCTTTCAATGCTGGCCGTTCCTGCAAGTTGGCTCTCAATTCCATGGGTCATGGCTGCACAAGCCTTGTCAGGTATTGCCAAAGATCTAAACAAGATGAGCGCGAAAAGCTCCATCAAAACCTTGGTGCCAGAGAATGCACAAGGAGCATTGTATAAGTGGATTGCCATACTTACAGGCTCTAAAAACGCGCTAAAAGGTGCAGGATTTTTCTTAGGTGGTGCGTTGTTATCGATGATTGGCTTCCAATATGCGGTAGCTGCGATGGCGGGTGTTCTTTTACTGGTCTTTATCGGCAGTGTGATTAGCCTTAAATCCGATCTTGGCAAAGCGAAAAATAAACCTAAGTTCTCTGAAATTTTTTCCAAATCGAGCAGCGTGAACATTCTATCTGCTGCTCGTATGTTTTTGTTCGGTGCGCGTGACGTTTGGTTTGTGATTGCACTGCCTATTTATTTGGGATCTGTATTTGGATGGGATCATAGCGCCGTAGGTGGATTCTTGGCTATTTGGGTTATCGGTTACGGTATCATTCAAGGGATTGCACCAAAGATCACAGGCAGTAAATCGGGGCATGCGCCTGATGGTAAAGCCGCGATAGTGTGGGCGTTGGTATTGTCTGTAGTGACTGGCGTAATTGCTTACAGTGTGCAGCAGCAATGGCACCCAGAAGTGGTGATTGTCGTTGGACTGATGATTTTTGGTGCTGTGTTTGCTGTTAATTCTTCTCTGCACTCGTACTTAATCGTCAGCTATGCCAAGGGAGATGGTGTCTCTCTGGATGTCGGTTTCTACTACATGGCAAACGCAATGGGGCGTTTGATAGGGACGGTTCTATCTGGATGGGTGTTCCAAATGTGGGGGTTCTCAGCCTGTCTATGGGTATCCTTTGCCTTCTTAGCATTAACGACCATTATTTCGTTTTGGCTGCCTATAGGTACAAATCAAAAACTGGCTCAGCAATAAATAAAACTAAGCAGATTTGT
Source organism: Vibrio sp. R15-SG3-ISO1A (assembly GCF_059833955.1). Classification (NCBI taxonomy): domain Bacteria; kingdom Pseudomonadati; phylum Pseudomonadota; class Gammaproteobacteria; order Vibrionales; family Vibrionaceae; genus Vibrio; species Vibrio sp. R15-SG3-ISO1A. The sequence goes on along the minus strand of NZ_JCBDGH010000083.1, from coordinate 121,556 downwards.
TCACCAATGCCAGCTACGATTGCTGGCATTATTTTTTAGCCTCAAGTCATCGAATAAGCGAGAGCTATAAAAAACGTTAATGAAGTAGTATCAGTTCGTTACGTATACACTTATCTACATTGATTTCAGATCGAGCACATGCTGTTTTATTTCTTCAGAATCGAGATTTTGAAAATCGATGTTTGCAAGAGCTTCAATTCTTCGTTTTAGAGAGGAGTATACTTTATCGCACTGCTTGTTAAATTCGGAGACTGAAGCTTCATCATTAGGCAATGGCTCAAGATCCCAAGCAACACGAATACCAGCAGATAACCAGTTTGGGCAAGTTTCATTGTGCATTGTGTCACACACAGTAATTATCAGATCTGGATGGAAGCTCAGCCTTTCTTCCCATGACGTGCTGTGAAACTCAGAGGCATCAAAACCAAGCATATCAAGGTATTGTGCAATACGAGGATTGATCTGACCCTTAGGATGGCTACCGCCACTTGCGATTTGGAAATTTTCAGGCAGGTATTTTTTTGCAATTGCTTCAGCCAAAATGCTTCTGCTTGCATTATGTTTGCACACAAATAATATTTTCATCAATTGCCCTGCAGATGTTTAGGATTACTAAATTCGACATTTATCATGCTTTCATTACAGTTTGTTGACGGTTGAAAATAGGCATGAGCTAACTCATGGAAATACGCTGAGAAAGCGAGTCGTCTGCACTATCAATATTGCACAATAAATTTTTCCATACCTTAGTAAACCATATAAAACATTTCTGTCCAAATCCCTGTTAGTAGGTGCGATACTAATAGAAACCCAACCAACGAAGAATTTGTGATCGCCCAACAGTCGGTTGAATTGCTTTAATTACATTTAAAATCAAATAGATAGAAGCGAGCTTTGTGCTCGCTTTTTTCGTTATCATATGTTGGATAGACCATCGCAAAGCAGCGCATGACGGTACCTCCATTACTCGCTCTATTGGCTTCTATAGTTCATTTTGTGCCCTTAAGTCTGCAAGGTTCGTGTTGACTTGTTTTTGCCCCTTTTCGTGTTAGCACGGAAACTGTCCTGCTACCAGACTTGTGTTTCAATAGTACCTTGTAGTATCGAAAACACTTACCACAAACTTTAGAGATTTATGTACTATACCACCTACTGGAAGCTTGATGGTGATTGGGCAGTGCGTGATGATGTTGCTTCATGGGCCCGCATGAACTATCAAGGCAAAGAGAAAAACAACATCACTAGTGATAGCACAAGAACGTTGGCACCTTCTATTACTAACGTGGATCTCGGTGTGAACTGGCGTGTAACTAAGAATGTGAAGTTAATGGCAGCGGTTTATAACTTGTTCGATGAGCAAACCACAGAGGAAGAGTTTGGCTACATTGAAGATGGCCGACGCTACTGGTTAGCGGCTGAAGCGACTTTCTAATCTACTCACTTTTTTAAGCGAATAATAAAACAATGAATACGAAAACAATGAATACGAAAATTAAGTCTGCGATGACCTCTCTGCTACTTATGCCCTTTGTCTGTTTGGCTGGGGAGTTCAATGTAGAGAAGGATATCTTGTTCAAAACTGTAGGTGAGAGAGAGATTAAACTCGATCTTTATACTCCTTCGGTTGAATCAAATACTCAGTACCCGTTATTAGTCTGGGTACATGGTGGTGCATGGAAACGTGGGAGCAAAGACGCCATCCCAGAAAAGAACCCATTATTACTTCAGTCTGTGTTGAATGAAGGTTATGCGCTAGCTTCAGTTGATTATCGCTTAAGTGGAGAAGCGATCTTCCCTCAACCAGTACAAGACATTAATGATGCACTGAACTATTTGTACGACAATGCTGAAAAGCTCGGTATTAAAGTGGACAATGTTGTGATCATGGGACGCTCTGCTGGCGGGCACCTCGCTGGCTTTATTGGTGCGACTAACTCGGCATACAACCAAGTAGATTTCTATGAGCCACCAAAGTACAAGGTCTCAGCCGTAGTAAGCTTTTTTGGCCCTACCGATTTACTTGAGTTAAGTAATAAAGGTGGCAAGAAAACCAGCAAAAAATCGTCTGTATCTCGTTTCTTAGGAGATATTCCAAACAATATTCCAAAGCTTGCCAAGAAAGCATCAACGACAAGTTATGTGAATGAAAATACTCCACCATATATACAGTTACACGGCACCTTGGATAAGCGAGTGCCTCTATCTCAAAGTGAGATACTTAAGGCTAAGCTTGATGAGTATGGAGTTACCAACCAACTTTTCATTGAAGAAGGTGTAGGACACAGTGCACCTGTCTTTGATACCGAGAAGTACGTTGCTCATGTTTTGGACTTCTTAAATAAACACTTTCCGAACTAACAGCTCTAGTCAATATAAGGCTTAAAAGTTCAAGGGGGGAATACTGAGCCAACTGTGATTACAGTTGGCTTTTTCATGTATCTCTATTGGGCATTTTATCATTCTGATTAATGGGAGCGGCTGGCTCATTTTCAGGCAGTGGTTGAATCGCAGTAAGGTTGAGTTTAGATAGTGGTAGTTTGGTGATTAGTATGAAGCATCAGAGTTACTCACTTTGATTGCGGATGCAGCGCCTTCAGTCAAAGTGGGTAACTGTCTTCTTTTGAAATTGAAGTATCAGATCTAGTCAGAACCAATACACACTAAGGGCGTTCACCAACGTACAAACGTCTCTCGATATCTTTAATCACACTAGGGAGGTCTGCGATCGTATCGATGAGGTAGTGCGGCGAGCTCTGGAGCAATTTTGCTCGCGCTTTTTCACGAGCAGCATTAAGCGTTGCTTCGTCCGCGGCTTGGTATTCTTCAAACGTTAGACCTGCTTCGTTACCAGAAAGCAGCAAGCCAACGGTCCACATACCGGCGTGGTGACCTTCGTCGATACCCGGTGCTGCGTCATCCACTTTGATACACGCATTAACGTCAGTAACATTCAGCTCAATCACGTTCTTCAGTGCCATAAATGGTGCAGGGCGACCACCTTGCGGTAGGTCATCCGTTGCTACTACGTAATCCGGTTTGTAGCCGTAATCCGCTGCCACTGGAATTAGCACGTCCATCACTTCGCGAGGGTAACCAGAACAAGAACCGATCTTGATGCCTTTGTCTTTCAGACCGTTCACAACTTCAATCGCATTAAGGATTGGGTCTGCATGGTCAGCCACTTTTGCTTTTTGCAGAGGCATAAATGCTGCGTAGATAGCGTCGATGTCTTCGCTGGTCATTGAGCGACCAAACTTCTCATTCCAACGCTTATCAACCGCAGGAATACGACCCACAGCTTGGATGTGATCCCACTTACCAAGACCCATTGGTTCGCGCGCTTCTTCAAGGTCGATTTCAAAATCAAAGCCTTGTTTGAATGCTTCCACAAAGATACTGGTTGGCGCAAAAGAGCCGAAATCGACGATAGTGCCAGCCCAGTCAAAGATCACTGCTTGAATTGGTGAGTTGCTCATGTTCAATCCTTTTTTTTTGCTTGCCAGAGCGCTTGCCTACACGTCGGAACTGCGCTCTGAATCAATTGGTTTTGAGGTTAGAAGTAGTTAAAGTCTTTGCACACTTTGGCGATGGCTTCTTCGAAGATCGCCAACGCTTCTGTCAGTTGTTCGCGAGTGATGATCAGCGGTGGGCTGAGTTGAATCACATTGCCTTGCGATACCTTGAAGCTCAAGCCATTGTTGAGGCATTGGTAAAGCACAGCTTCCGCTTCGTCATACGCGCGTGCTTTGCTTTCGTGGTCGGTGACCAGCTCAATGCCCCACAACATGCCGATGCCACGCACATCACCAATCACTGGGTACTTAGCTTTCATCTCTAGCATCTTTTCACGCATGAACTGGCTGTCGGCTTTGGCTTTATCTAGCAAGCCGTCTTGCTCAATGGCTTCCATGGTTGCCAGTGCTGCAGCACAACCAATAGGGCTTTTCTCATGAGTGTAATGACCCATGGAGATTTGCTCGGCGGTGTTGTACTTGTCTTTGGTGACCATGGCTGCGATAGGCACTAAGCCACCACCCAAACCTTTACCGATGCAGAGCATATCTGGCTCGATGTCGTAGGCTTGGTAGGTAAACCATTCACCGCTGCGACCCATGCCGTTTGGGATGTCGTCGATGATCAGCATGACATTGTGTTTGTCACAGATTTCACGGATGCGTTTCCAGTAGGCTTTACTTGGCACTTGAACATCCGTGTTTCGAACCGCTTCTGCGATAAACGCGCCCACGCCGCCTTCTTTCTCAATCACGTATTCAAGGTAGTCGGCGTAATGCACGTCGCTGCCGTCCGCAACTGGGAAAGCACCACGGTATGACACCGCTGGTGGAATGCGCTCAACACCTGCCATTAATGGACCCATGCCTTGGCGGAAACACGCTTCGCCACCTACTGAGATGGCATCCAATGATGCGCCGTGGAAGGAGTCCCACAGAGAGACCACCTTGTAGTTGCCCGTGATGTGGCGCGCTAGTTTAAGTGCCATGCCAACCGCAGATGTGCCACCCGGAGCAAACAACACGCGGTTCAATTCGCCGCCACAGATTTGGGTGAGTTTTTCGGCACATTCAATCGCGGTCTCGTTGGTAAAACGACGTGGTGAAAACGGCAGTTTGGCAATTTGCTCTTGCACGCGTTTAATCACATGCGGATGACCGTAGCCCAGTTGATGGACGTTATTGCCATGGAAATCCATGTACTTTTTGCCGATAGCATCTTGGATGTAGATGCCTTCTGCTGCTTCCAATGTATCTAAGCAAGGCGTTGACATGGCTTGATGAAGAAAGACTTCCGAATCACGCTTCAATAATGCTTGCGTGCGTTCGTCGTCCATCGATGCATTCCAAGCTTGGCGCGCTGGTGTTGTGTTGACATCGCCTTCACTACGAAAATGAGTCGATTTGATATTCTGAGTCATAACGCTCTCTCAATCAGAAGGCTGCTTTACGCAACTTGCCAGTACATTGCTTTTTCAATCGCACCGATTAAGCGCTCGATATCTGCTGGGTAAACTTCGCCAATGTTGCCAATACGGAAGCAATCTGCGTTCGATACCTTACCCGGATAAATCACAAAACCTTGCTCTTTCAAACGCGTGTAGAACGCTTTGAATTGGTAATCACTGTGCGTCGGAGAGTAGAAAGAAGTGATGATTGGCGAGTGAAGGTCATCACTCAGCAGTGGCTCAAACCCCAGAGAACGCATACCTGCAACCAGTGTTTTCTGGTTAGTTTGGTAGCGGTGATGACGAGCCTCAATGCCGCCTTCTTGTTCCAGTTCTAGCAATGCTTGGTAGAAAGCGCGAACCGTGTGAGTTGGAGACGTGAAACGCCATTTGCCGTGGTTCACTTCCATACAATGCCACTGGTCGTAAAGATCAAGGCTCAAAGAACGTGCCTGACCTTGGCACTTTTCGAGCTCAGTTTTTTTTGCAATCACAAAGCCAAAACCCGGTACGCCTTGAATACATTTGTTTGCAGAGCTGATCATAAAATCGATGCCTAGCTCTGCGATATCGATAGGAATGCCACCAAAGCTCGACATGGCATCGAGAATCACGACTTTACCGTGTGCTTTTGCCGCAGAAGCAAATGCCTCAATTGGATTCAGCATGCCAGTGGTTGTCTCACAGTGAACAATCGCCACGTGTGTGATCGCAGGATCCGATGCCAATGCAGTTTCCACCTCGTTCAAGTGTGGCTGTGATGTTTCGCCTGGGGAAACTACATGGCATGGAATATTTAGGTAATCAGCGATCTGAGCGATACGCGCACCGTAAGCACCGTTGTCGACAACCAACAATTTTCCATCTTTGCCAATGGCACTGCCAATCGTTGCTTCGACTGATGCGGTGCCGCTACCTTGCATTAGTACGCTGGTGTAGCCGTCTTGCTCCGTCGCCAGTTTTACAAGCTTAGTGCGGATCACTTCTACAATGTCTTTGTTGTATTCATCATCCCAAGTACACCAGTCTTTTAGCATGGCTTCACGTACCGTTTCAGAAGTAGATAGAGGACCTGGAGTCAGTAGTAGGTATTCGTTTTTCATCTCGATTTCCATCAGAATAGGCTAATTGGTATACACCAAATTTCGAGTTCACTCTAGCGAGGAAGAAAAGGGCAGTAAATAGGCGAATCTCCAATTTCATAAAACTTTAATATCCAGAAAATGGTGGATCAATTGAACGATTATTCATCGATAATTTTCGCAAAACTGCCATTTAATGGTCATGAATTCGTCACAAAGGCTCAGTAGGGTGGTTATCGTCAACTGGTACAGACCAAATTAAAACTTAGCCAAATTAACTGGAGAAAATGATGAAAAACCGTTTGATGAAAGGATCGCTGGCTGCACTTGTCTCTCTGCTAGCTACGAATGCAATGGCAGCACAGGAAGTCACGGTTTACACCGCTTTCGAAACTGACATTCTTGCTAAATACAAGTCTGCGTTTGAGAAAGATAACCCAGATATCAAGATTAAGTGGGTTCGCGATTCAACCGGTATCATGACGGCGAAATTGCTGGCAGAAAAGAACAACCCTCAAGCGGAAGTGGTTTGGGGTCTGGCTGGCTCGTCAATGGCACTTCTTAAAGATGAAGGTCTTCTTAAGCCTTACACACCAAAAGGTTTGGAAGAGCTACATGCGAACCTAAACGACCCTCAATCAAACCAAGCTTGGTTTGGTAACGATGCGTTCTTTAACGCAGTTTGTTTCAATGAAGCGGTAGCGAAACAACTTAACCTGCCTAAGCCAACGTCTTGGGAAGACCTAACAAAGCCGGTTTACAAAGGTCACATTGCAATGCCGAACCCAGCTTCTTCTGGCACTGGCTACATGCAGGTTTCTGCTTGGCTACAAAACATGGGTGAAGATCAGGCATGGAACTACATGCGTGACTTAGACAAGAATATTGCACACTACACGCACTCTGGCTCTAAGCCATGTGTTCAAGCGGGTATGGGTGAAGTGGCTATCGGTATTTCGATGGCGAGCCGCGGCGCGAAGCTAAAAACACAAGGCGCACCACTAGCGGTTATCACACCAAAAGGCATCGGCTGGGAATCAGAAGCCGTTGGTCTAGTAAAAGAGTCTGATGCAGCGAAGCGCGTTGTCGACTGGTCAATCTCTAAAGTAGCAAACGAGCTTTACGTAGAAATGTACCCAGTGGTTGCACATAAAGAAGTTAAAGCGACTGTGTCTAACTTCCCTAATGTTCAAGAGAACATGGCGAAGATGGACTTCGCGCAAATGGGCAGCAAGCGTGCAGAAATCCTAGCTGCATGGTCTGAGAAGTTTGACGCGAAATCAGAGCCAAAGTCTTAATTGAATTTGCTTTGAGTTGAATATTGAAGTCCACCTCGGTTGAGGTGGATTTTTTGTTTTCCCTGTTATTTTAGAGTTTGCGGCAAGTAGATTCCTAGTCTCATCTAGGTTTGCTGGAATGACGGACTTAAGAAAGTTGGGATCTTCTATCCGTACTCATAACGTCATTCTCGAGAGCGACGGAGGAGCGAGTCGGGAATCTCTAATTACCACTTGAACAAACCTCATCGCCCTTCATCTATTTGTCATCTTCTGGCTATAAATTTGTCATTGGAACGTAACAATCCAAAACTAAAGTTGGTATATACCATTTGGAGCGTGTGTTATGTCAACTAACCAACATTACCTAAATATTGAAAATGTAGTGAAGCAGTTCGGACAGTTCACTGCATTAAAGAAAATCTCGCTAGCGATCGAAAAGGGCGAGTTCGTTTGTTTTCTTGGTCCTTCTGGCTGCGGTAAAACCACTCTATTACGTGCCATTGCAGGCTTAGACCTACCAACATCTGGTGCAATCTTTCAAAACGGTCAAGAGACCACATTCCTACCACCAGAGAAGCGCGATTTCGGCATCGTATTCCAATCTTACGCGCTGTTTCCGAACCTAACTGTGCAAGAGAACATTGCAGTGGGTTTGAAGAACCAAGGCATGTCGACCAAAGAAGCGTTAGAGAAGGTGGATTACTGGTTAGAAACCATTGGTCTTCCAACCTCTGGCGAGAAATTCCCCAACCAACTTTCTGGTGGTCAGCAGCAGCGTGTCGCTTTGGCTCGGGCGTTGGCGCTGTCACCTGGTCTACTGTTACTTGACGAGCCGCTGTCAGCGCTGGATGCAAAAGTACGTGTTCACTTACGTGACGAGATTTGTAAGTTGCAACGCAAGCTGGGCATCACCACCATCATGGTTACGCACGATCAGGATGAAGCGTTGTCGATGGCGGATCGTATTGTGGTAATGAACCATGGTGTGATTGAGCAAGTCGGTACGCCTCAAGAGATCTACCAGCAACCAGCCACGCGCTTTGTCGCTGAGTTTGTCGGCAGCATGAACTTTATTGAAACCTCAGTAGCAACGGACTCCCAATTACGAATTGCAGAAACCCTAATGCCAGCGCCAAGCTTGACCAATCGTAAGATACAACGTGGTGACCGCTTTGACCTTGCGGTGCGTCCTGAAAGCATCAAGTTCGTTGAAAACTACAACAACTCTTTACCTGTGCGAGTTACGGCAACCGAGTTTCTAGGGGCGTTTTTCCGCATTGATTGCGTATTGCAAAACGACAGCTCAACGAAAACCATCGTCGTGGATGTGCCTGTAGAAACGCTTCAAAAACTCAATATCAAGGCGGGCGATGTACGTTACATCCAGTTTGCTGAAGAAGGACTGCATGGTTACGCCGTGCCCTCGGTTGATAAAGCGCTAGCAGCGTAGGTGTAAACATGGATGCGAAGACAATGACGATGAATAGCCTGACCACTCAAGACAAAGCAAAATCCCTACTCGGACGTGTCAGCCGCGACAACCTAGTGTTGTTTGGTTTGCTCGCTGGCTTGTCGACCATGATGGTGCTGTTCATCTTAATGCCGCTTTGGGCAATGTTGACCAAGAGTGTGCAAAATGCCAATGGCGAATTTGTTGGATTGGCAAACTTTGCGACGTACTTTTCCTCTTCAAGCTTGTGGGTGTCGGTGGGAAACACCTTCACTTTGGGCGTGATTGTAACCTCGGTGGTGGGTGTACTTGCGTTTGGTTATGCCTACGCGCTGACTCGTTCATGCATGCCGTTTAAAGGTTTGTTCCAAATCTTAGGTACTGCGCCAATCCTTGCGCCTTCGTTGTTACCGGCGATCAGTTTGATCTTCCTTTTCGGTAATCAAGGCATTGCCAAAGAGATGTTGTTAGGAAACTCAGTTTACGGCGTGATTGGTATCTCGATGGGTTTGATTTTCTGGACCTTCCCTCATGCATTGATGATCTTAACCACTTCGCTGCGCACTTCAGATGCCCGTTTGTATGAAGCAGCCCGCGCACTTAAAACCTCACCCATCAAAACCTTCTTTATGGTGACGTTACCTGCGGCGAAATTCGGTTTGATCAGTACGCTTATCGTCGTCTTTACGCTGGTTATCACGGACTTTGGTGTGCCGAAAGTGATTGGGGGCAGCTACAACGTTCTGGCGACTGACATCTTCAAGCAAGTGGTGGGACAGCAAAACTTTGCTATGGGTGCGGTGACCAGCATTATGCTGTTATTCCCAGCGGTAATGGCGTTCGGTGCAGACCGTTGGGTACAGAAAAAACAGAAGAGCTTATTTGACACTCGCTCGGTGCCTTATCAGCCAGAACCCAACAAAGCGCGCGACAGCATTTGTTTGGTTTACTGCAGCATCATTTCTATCGCAGTGTTGGCTGTGCTTGGCATGGCAGTGTATGGCTCGTTAGTTACGTTCTGGCCTTGGAACAAAGCGCTGACGCTAAACAACTACAACTTTGCTGAAATGAGCACTTACGGTTGGAGCCCATTCTTCAACTCGCTAACGCTGGCAGGTTGGACGGCAGTGATCGGCACAGCTATCATCTTTGTCGGTGCATACTGCATTGAGAAAGGGCGTGCGTTTGGTCCAATTCGTCAGGTGATGCAAATGCTTAGCGTGGTGCCAATGGCAGTTCCGGGTATGGTGCTTGGCTTGGGCTACATCTTTTACTTCAATGACGCGAACAATCCCCTGAACGTGCTTTATGGCACCATGGCATTCTTAGTGATTAACACGGTAGTGCATTACTACACAGTGGGTCACATGACTGCACTGACAGCGCTAAAGCAGTTGCCATCGGAGATTGAGGCCACGGCGGCATCGGTGAAGCTTCCTCAATACAAGTTGTTCTTTAAAGTGACATTACCTGTGTGTTTACCTGCGATTTTGGACATTGCGACTTACTTGTTTGTTAATGCATTGACCACCACTTCTGCGGTAGTATTCCTTTACTCAACCGATACGATTCCGGCTTCGGTCTCGATTCTGAATATGGACGATGCAGGTCAAACTGGCGCTGCAGCAGCGATGGCTGTGATGATCATGATGGCTGCCGCAATTGCGAAGATTGTTCAGATGACTTTGGGTAAATTGTTAGAGAATCGCACACAAGCTTGGCGCAAAAGATAAGGACACTTCGTGCAATACGTAAAAATTAAAGATTCGATTGTTGAACAGATTGAAGCGGGCATGCTATCGCCGCGTCAAAAACTGCCAGCAGAGCGTAAGTTGGCGGAGTCGTTCGATACTACACGCGTCACTCTGCGTGAAGCTTTATCACTGCTGGAAGCAGAAGGTCGAATCTATCGCGAAGATCGCCGAGGTTGGTTTATCTCACCCGAGCCATTGCGTTACGACCCAACCCAAACTCTGAACTTCGCGAACATGGCGAAAGCGCAAAATCGCGTGCCAAAAACGGAGTTGGTCGTAGCAAAAGGAACGTTGGCAAACAAACAAGCGGCACGCTTGTTGGACTTGCAACCTTTCACGGACGTGTATCGAGTCGACCGTGTGCGATACCTTGAAGATAGACCTGTAGTATTCGTAACAAACTATATTCGCCCAGAGCTGTTTCCGAATCTGCTGGACTATGATTTGTCAAACTCACTGACGGACATTTACCGCGAGCATTATGGCGTGACGTATCAAAAGATTCGCTACCGCATTTCAACCAGCACTTTGTTGGGTGAAATGGCTCAGGCACTGCGCGCGACAGCCGGTACGCCAGCGATGGTGGTGGAGCGCATCAACTATAACCAGCACGGTGAGTTGATTGATTGCGATATCGAATATTGGCGACACGATGCCATCAGCATTGAATCTCTGGCGGAACTCAATCGTTAAGTGGATTTTCTCATTATCTAAGGCTCCATCTCGGGGCCTTTATTTTATTCAGACAGGAACATTGAAATGGATTTGTTGGCGATTGGTCTCGTCGTTTTTTCTGCTGTTCTCCATGCGGGCTGGAATATCCTTGGTAAAAGTAACTCAGGTTCTGGACTTGCGTTTACGATGGCGGCCAGCTTTTCTGCCTGTGCCATTCTTACCCCTTATCTGATTTGGTATTTGGCGACCATTGGCTGGACATCATTGCAGAGTGAATTTTGGGGATTGCTGTTCATTAGCGGCATTTCACAAATGGTCTATCTGGTCGGTTTGATTGTCGCTTATAAGCACGCAGACGTGGGTGTGGTTTATCCGATTGCTCGGGCACTGCCTGTGATGATGGTCGGCGCAATCAGTGTGGCATTGGGGCATGAATTATCTAGTCAGCAGTGGCTCGGATTCTTGCTGATTACCTTTGGTTGTATGCTGGTACCACTGACAAACTTTCGCCAAATGACGCTGGGCTCTTATTTGAACGTTGGTGTGTTCTGGGCATTGATTGCCGCAATAGGCACAACGGGTTACTCGGTGGTCGACAAAGAAGCGCTGAGTTTACTCACAGAACAAGCATCAGAGATTTTGAATGATCAGTACAGTGCGATCTTTTACTTAGGCGTGCAGTTTTGGGCGATAGGTATTCCTGCCCTTGTGTGGTGCTTGGTTACAGGCAAGCCAGATGAGATTAAGACAGCGTGGCAGATCCGAAAAACAGCCAGCATGGCAGGGGTAATGATGGCATCCACCTACGGCTTGGTGTTGTTTGCGATGACCATGACAGACAATGTGAGTTTAGTGGTGGCACTGAGGCAAATCAGCATTGTGTTTGGACTGTTTATGGGGATCTATATCTTGGGAGAGAGGTGGTATCGAACTCGTTCTGTAGGAATCGTCCTAGTGATAACAGGTTTGATTCATGCTCTGAAATGACTAATTGGAGAAAGAAATGTCTAAACCTTTGTATGTATTTGATTTGGATGAAACTCTCATCAATGCCGACTGCTCTATGATTTGGAACGAGTTTTTAGTCGAGAAAGGTATTGTAACGGATCATAACTTTATTGACGAAGACAAGCGTTTAATGAATCTATATGCGAAAGGAGAGTTAGATATGCAGTGTTACTTAGATTTTTCTTTAGCACCGCTTACGGCTATTCCAAAAGCGCAAGTTAGTGATTGGGTTGAAGAGTGTGTACAACGCTATATTCTTCCCAAGCAGTTTACGCAATCTAAGGTACTAATTGAGAAACTAGTACGCGAACACGCAGAGTTGATCATTATTTCAGCTAGTGTCACTTTTCTAGTCGAAGTTATAGCGCGTTACTTAGGTATTAAAACTGCTCTGGGTATTGATTTGGTAGAGCAGCACGCTTGCTACAGTGCACAAATAAACGGCATAGCGACGTATCGCGAGGGTAAGGTCGCTCGACTAGAGCAGTGGGTGAAGGAAACGAAACAGTCTTTTTCGGAGATTCACTTTTTTACAGACTCCATAAATGACTTGCCATTGTGTGAGTATGCGGACTACACCTACCTTGTTAATCCATGCCCTAAACTAAGAATCATAGGGGCAGAGCGCAATTGGCCCATATTGTGTTGGGGGAGCCAATATGGGCGTAATACTTATGGTGTGGTTGCCAAATAATCGATGAGCGGCTGTAAGCATGCCGCTCATCGAATGGAGAAAAGCGAACCTACTACTCGCTTATTCTCAGTGGTGGCTCACGACTCTTCCAGTGGCTCATTCACAAGGCTTGACCCAACTTTAGTCATTGGGCTACTCTTCCCACATCACTTCTATCGGAGATTGCGCCGCGATGAACAACTAAACCTGCTTCCATATCACATCGGTTTTTTGGATTCACAGGGTTAGTCGGCGTAGCTCACTATCAACTATTTGCTGTTCGTGTCGTTTAGGATTTCTATCCTCAAAGAACGAATTCGCTTATTGCACACATTCGGTTATCTATTGCTGCGGCGAAGGCCCCTGTTACAACAGGAGGCATTGCTATGCCATTTTTACGAGCAAGTTCAGTGAGTTACCAATTTGAAAATGGTGAGCGACTGTTTGATTCTTTAACTTTTTCGATGACCAAATCCCGCGTTGGGCTTGTCGGGCGTAATGGGGTCGGAAAATCCATGTTAGCCTCAATTCTGTTAGGTGAGGTAGCGCCTAGCTCTGGCCATGTGATGTCTCCGCAAAAGACAGCAATCTATCGTCAACACGCGGGCGGACTAGTGAGCGGGGAGCTTACCATTGCCCAATTTTTGGGTAAGCACGCCATTCTCGAGGCGCTTGAGCGGATTGAAAATGGCGAGTGCGACGCACAGTGGTTTGAACAAGTCGGTGAGGAGTGGGACTTGCCGCAGCGCCTATCTGAGCAACTGGTTCTATTGGGCTTGCCACCTAAGCCACAGATGTTATGTGCCCAGCTTAGTGGTGGTCAATTGGCTCGTCTTCAGCTTTGGCAACTTTTTGAATCACAAGCGGAGTTATTGATCCTCGATGAGCCCTCAAATCACCTCGATATCAAGGCAAAGCGATGGCTAATTGAGCAAATCAGGCAGTATTCAGGGGCGGTATTCGTCATCAGTCATGACCGATCGTTATTGCGGGAGATGGATGAAATATGGGCGTTATCAAGCCTAGGGATGAACATCTATGGCGGTAATTACGATCACTATGCCGAGCAGCAACGCGTTGAACAAAGTGCGGTTGAGCGGCAATTAGCCCATCTCAAAAAGCAGCAAAAACAGCTCAAGGAGGAGGCGCAACGTAACCGGGAGAAAGCGGAGCAAAGAGCCGCACAAGGCAATCGGCTTCGCCGCAATGGCAGTCAACCTAAGATTTTGCTCGACGGTAAAAAGGACAAAGCGACGGCGCGCGCCTCCAATCGCAATAAAAATGAGCAGCAGCGACAAACCAATCTCAATAAGACGCAGCAAGCGCTAACTTCAAGGTATGAGGAAAACCGAGCGCAGACATTTTATCTCACCGAGAGAAAGGTTCGCGATAAATCGGTCGTGATGATGGAAAATGGCGTCTTAGTGTATGGTCGCTCAGAGCCGATGACACTGCGCTTAACCGCTAACAATAAGGTGCGGCTAGTTGGCGACAATGGCAGCGGCAAATCAACCTTGCTCAAAACCCTACTCGGTGAGTACGCACTGCGTGAAGGGCAGATTAGAATCAATACTGAGTTCTATTATCTAGACCAGCACTTTGCGGCGTTAAAAGGCGATCGCTCTATGCTTGATAACCTGTTAACACAGTGCCAAGGTATGACGGAAATGGAGGCGCGCACTCTGTTGGCTGGTGTCGGCTTTCGGCGTGACACTGTCTTTCGATTGGCGGATGTATTAAGCGGCGGCGAGAAAATGAAGCTGGCGATGTTAATTGTCAGTCACCAACTTAATCAGCCCTTTCTTCTGCTTGATGAACCTGATAACCATCTTGATCTCGACTCGAAACAAGACTTATCGCGTGCACTCAATGAGTATCCCGGGGGATTTTTATTGGTGACTCACGATGACGATTTTGCTTCGGACGCAGGGGTTGAATGGCAGATTGGTGAGTAGCGCGCCAAGTCAGAGAGCAGCGTCAACTTAACATAGAGGGATGAACGTTAGTCGCTTTCCTCTTTTTGTTCTTCTTGGTTTGTGTTCTCCAGATGGGCGAGGTTTTGATCCTCCTCTTCTTGTGGTTCATAGTATTTAACAACAAACGGAGTAAGCATAACACTGGATGGGAGAAAATGTTTCATACTAGCTGCTCATTTTAATAAAAGGATAGGTCGAGTGTTTACCACACTGAAGGGCGGGGTATTGAGCTAAGTCATAGAAGTCAATTTAGCTGCTGCATTTATGCCAAAGCAATCTACACTAGCGGCCAACGAGAGAGGAGAGAAGAATGAAATACGATTGGATCTTGTTTGATGCCGATGACACCTTGTTCCACTTTGATGCCTTCAAAGGCATGCAGTTGATGTTTTCACGTAAGGGCGTGGTGTTTACCGAGCAGGATTATGACCACTACCAAGCCATCAATAAGCCGCTTTGGGTCAAGTACCAAGAGGGGCAAATTAACGCTGATGAGCTGAAACACAAACGATTTGTTGAGTGGGCGCAAAAGCTGAACACCACTACCGCAGAGCTTAACCGTGCGTTTCTTGAAGCGATGGCAGATATCTGCACATTACTTCCCGGCGCAAAAGAGTTGATGGAAGCGCTGAATGGGCGCGCAAAGCTTGGCATCATCACCAACGGCTTTACCGAGTTGCAAGCGATTCGACTTGAGCGCACTGGCATGAGTGAATACTTTGAACACGTGATCATCTCGGAAGAAGTCGGCGTAGCCAAACCTGATCTGGCGATCTTTGCGCACGCCCATGAAAAAATGGCGCAGCCGTGTAAAAGCAAAGTCCTTATGGTGGGCGATAACCCTCATTCAGACATCTTGGGCGGAATCAATTTTGGTATTGAGACTTGTTGGCTCAACACACATCGCTTACCAAGCGTAGAAGGCATTACGCCAAACTATACCGTAGAGTCTCTGTTTGATCTCAAAGCGATACTGTTGGCGTAATAGGGCGTTCAGAGTAGTGACTTAGTCTTGGGATTATTCACACGGCGCCATGTGAATCACAGCCAAACCACCGAGTGAGGTTTCGCGATATTTACGATTCATGTCTTTACCGGTTTGATACATGGTCGCAATCACCTTATCCAGAGAAATCAGGCATTTGCTGGTTCGCTTGAGCGCCATTCTGGAAGCGTTAATGGCCTTCATTGCGCCCATAGCGTTGCGCTCGATACAAGGGACTTGCACCAAACCGCCAATCGGGTCGCAGGTCATACCCAAGGAGTGTTCCATCGCTATTTCGGCCGCAATGCAAATCTGTTCATTACTGCCTCCTCGAAGTGCGGTCAAGCCCGCTGCCGCCATGGACGACGATACGCCGACTTCACCTTGGCAGCCCACTTCTGCACCTGAAATGGACGCATTGGTTTTATACAAAATGCCGATAGCGCCGGACACCGCCAAGAAGTCTTTGATCTGTTTAAGGTTTAGTTCCTTGATAAAACGGTGGTAGTACATGAGTACGGCGGGAATGACGCCTGCTGCGCCGTTTGTTGGCGATGTCACCACTTGGCCACCGGCGGCGTTTTCTTCACTGACAGCGAAGGCAAACAAGTTGATCCAATCCATGATTTCCATTGGGTCATTTTCCACGGCGGCGTTGGCTTCCAGCTTTTTAAGCAAGTTTGGCGCGCGTCGCGTTACGTTCAGGCCACCTTCAAGGATGCCTTCGGTATCAAAGCCTCGTTGCATGCACAGTGTCATCACTTTCCAAATTTGCTCGGCTTTTTCGTCAATCTCTTGCCCAGAGAAGAAGCACAACTCATTTTGCAGCACCATTCCACCGAGACTCAATCCATGTTGCTCCGCCATCTGGAGCATTTGGTCGGCGCTCTTGAAAGGAAACGGCACGGTAACGGGGGTTGTTTTGCTGCCGTTGGTCAGTTCATCTTCCGTTGCGATAAAGCCACCGCCTATCGAGTAGTAAGTCTCTTTAAGCAGTATGGCGCCCGTTTCATCGAAAGCAGAGATGGTCATGCCATTTTCATGTAAAGGCAGACTGTCATCGTGGAACAGAATATCCCCTTGGTAATGAAACGCGATGGTTTGACGACCCGCAAGTAATAGCTGATCCTCGTCCATCGCTTGTTGCAACAAGGCTTTGGCGCTGGTCATTTTTATGGTGTCGGGGCGGTTACCCAATAAGCCGAGAATGACGGCCTTATCCGTGTGGTGGCCTTTCCCCGTCAGTGATAGTGAGCCATATAAGTCCACTTGCACTCGAGAGGTGTGGTTGAGCTGCTCGTCTAACGCCTGGGTAAATTGATATCCCGCGAGCATGGGGCCGTTGGTGTGTGAGCTCGATGGGCCCACGCCGATTTTAAATATGTCGAAAATTGACAGCATGTTCATCACTTCCTATTGACCTGTGGTTTCAGGCTCTCTTATTGTTGTACTCGTTGTGCCACGTTCTCCAGCGGTGCGCCGTGAGCAAGCTGTACGAGTATCACTGATCTTTACTTATTCTAGCTACTTTTAGAATAGTCTGCTTTACGCTACGTAATGAGCGAAACTTTGTACAGAGATTATTAATATCTAGAATAAAAAGTTGAGAAGTTAACGATTGATGAATATATCTCATGCCGTCATTGTGTTGGGAAAACGCTTGGTCAACAATCAGTTGACGCTCGAAGGGCAATCAAGAGTCGATGCGTTGATCAATCAGGCAGAACGATTGAACCTTGCGCAGAGTGTCGTGGTGCTCTGTGGCGGTCGAACGTCAGGGCAAACGGTCTCAGAGGCGAGCGCGATGTGCGAAGCACTCGGTCAGCGTGCGCCCGATTCGTTTTGGGCCTGCCTACCTAAAGATCGGCTCTTGGTTGAGGACACATCCACCAATACCATCGAAAATGTTGCCAATGCCGCGAACACCTTGGTAAAAAGTGGCTTAGTAGGGGGAAGTACTCCTCTCAACATTTTATTTGTCTCCACCGATTATCACCTCAAGCGAATTTTTGAGATTGAGCACTGGCTCCCTGAGCAGGGTCTGCTAGGCATGATGACGCGAGAGTGTGCTCGGCAAGGACTAAGCATCACTATTTGCCCGCAAGCGGACACTCATGTCTTGGCACCTTACCCATACCCAACACAAGGCATCGGTTTTTTGCTCTGTGATGCGTTGACGACCTACCGTGTTTACTTAGAGGCGGTAGTGGCAGGCAAGATTGATTTTCATCCTTCTCCAAGGCGCCAATATTGTGAGCATCAGGCGCATCACGCGCTCGAACAGCTCCAATCGTTGACGCGAGACAGAGTTGGGGCAGCGCTGTTATCTCAGTTAGAGGAGGCGCTGCGCTTCACGAGAGAGGCGATCTCTATTTTACAGCTTAATGGTGCGTTAAATTGCTTTGATCAGTCCCTTAAAGCGCTCAATCGCCATTGGGATCCAGAACAATCACATGACTTTGGCAAGCTTTCTTTCCCAGACAAGGGCGCGTAAACTGACAGCGAAACGAAGAGGAAGAGGGAGAAGGGAGAGAAAGTGCAGTACGCAACCATTAAGCAGGCGATTGTCCAGCAGGCAGAGAAAGCTACGCCATTCGTATGAGCGCGTTGCATGGTGAGATAGCTCAAGCCCTACGCGCAACGGTTGGTACGTCCGCGTTGGTGTTAGAGAAGGTTTATCTGAATAGTGCAGGAGAGCCGGTTTTCACTGATATTGAGTATTGGCGTCATGATGCGATTGCGATTGAGTCTAGCTTGCCCTATTAAAATAAAAGAGCGCCTAATCTAGCGCTCTTCTCCTAAGGAGGCGTTTACTGGTTTTGCTGTTGCTGACTCTCTCGATAGTATTCCCATTGCTCTTGTCGACTGCCATCTGGCAACACACAGTAGGTAACGCGTTTGTCGTTTTCGCTCACGGTATCTAGTTCACCTTGCTGCTGAACACAGTAGACAGCGGCTGGATTTGCGATGGATGTGTACTCTTTCACTTCATATTCGTCGGGTTCATTGGCACAACCGGTGAGCACAGCGGCGCCAAGCAATGTCAAAAGCAAAGCGGCATTTCTCATTTAATATCTCCAAATTTCAATTAGATGCATATCGAGTATAGAAGATTACCTAAAGAAACGTGTCTTAACTTTGCCAAAAGGATGTTTTACTCCAAATTTTATTGAGTTAACGGTTTTCAACCTTGCTCTGTTGGTACTAAAGTTTAAGAAGCAGCAGGGAAGGTCTTCCCATTTAGACAGTAGGCAAAGGAAACCAAGATGTCCGAACAAACATATCGACTTGTTACTCGCAGTGATTTTGATGGTCTAGTATGCGCGGTGTTATTGAAGCAGCTTAATTTGATTGATGATATCAAGTTCGTACACCCTAAAGACATGCAAGATGGTCTTGTTGAAATAACTCCAAACGATATTGTGACGAACTTGCCCTATGTGGCAGACGCTCATTTGATTTTTGACCACCACTTGTCCGAGACGATTCGCAACGCGGGCGAGCGCCCCAATCACATTATTGACCCTAATGCGCCTTCCGCCGCGCGAGTGGTTTGGGATTACTACGGTGGGGAGGCGGTCTTCCCATCACACTGGACAGATATGATGGAAGCCGTCGATAAGGGTGATTCCGCTCAATTCAATCGAGATGAGGTGTTAGATTCGACCGGATGGAACTTGCTCAATTTCCTCATGGATGCCCGCACGGGCTTAGGCCGTTTTCGCGAGTTTCGCATTTCCAATTACAACCTAATGATGGATCTGATCGAATACTGTAAAAATCACACTATTGAAGACATTCTTGCGCTGCCTGATGTCAAAGAGCGTATTGATTTGTATCGCGAGCACGAAGCCCTGTTCAAAGAGCAGATCATGCGCTGCGCCACGGTTTACGACAACTTGGTGCTGCTTGACCTCACCAATGAAGAGACCATCTATGCGGGCAACCGCTTTATGATTTATGCGCTATTCCCACAATGCAACATCTCGATTCACAAGATGTGGGGATTCAAAAAACAAAACACCGTCTTCGCGACGGGCAAGTCCATTTTTGACCGCAGCTCTAAAACCAATGTCGGTGAACTGATGCTGAAATACGGCGGTGGTGGCCACAAAGCGGCTGGAACTTGCCAAATCGACAACGACAAAGCCGATCAAGTCGAACAGGCACTGATCGCGGCGATCACCGCAGACGGTTAGGGTTAAAGGTTGATCACGATAGGTAGATAATACAAGCCCCGCTACGTAGAGCGGGGCTTGTCATTAGGCGTTGCGTGTTATCGAAAACCCGTTACCAACAAGATGAACAGTGTCAATCAGAAGAAGGGATACGCACACTGATCATCCAGCGCTTAAAGCGGCATCACACGGTTGCGTCCGAGCTGTTTTGCTTCGTAGAGCAGCCCATCGGCTCGGCCAATTAGCGATTCTGCACTTTCACCCACTTCAAACTCTGCAACGCCGAGTGACATGGTAATGTTGCCCACCGGTTTGTTAGAGCGCTTGTCACGGATAGAGAGCTTTTCTACCGCTCGGCGTAGGCTATCGGCGAACTGTCTGGCGATCCTCAGTGACTTATTGGGGACAATCAGGGCAAACTCTTCACCGCCAAAGCGATAGGCATGGATCCCCTCGCGGCAGCTTAATTGGATGCGCTTTGCGATACCTTTGATGACCGTGTCCCCAAACAAGTGGCCGTAGGTGTCGTTATAGCCCTTAAAATGGTCAATATCAGCCAGAATGAGACACATGTTCTGCTCGGAGCGAATAAGGGTACGAAGGTCATTATCAAATGCGCGACGGTTGTAGAGGCTAGTGAGCGAGTCAAACAGGGCGTCTTGCTGAACTTCGGCCAATTGCGCCTTGAGCAAATTGATTTCAGCGGTCGCTGTCTCAAGTTGGCTGTTTAAAAAACGGGTTGAATGACGAATTTCATGGGAGTCCGACACCAGTTGGTGCACCACTTTCATCACTTCGTCGATGGTCATCGAGTTACCATCGACTCGCTCTAAGCTCTCAAAACTTTTATCTATCATCTGCGAGAATTGAGAGGTGTCAGTGAGCGTATCGCTGACTGAGCTCGCTACCTCATTGACCAATATTTCGATGTTGGCTCGCAGGTTGCTCATGTCGGTTTCGACTTGGCCTGCCACATGGGTTTTGTAGAGTTGCTCGCAGGTAGCGGGTGGGCAGATGCCATAGTTTTCTAGCACGGCATCGAGTTCACGATTCAATCTGGGAATCGCATTATCTACATAAGTGTACCAAAGCGCATAGTTTGAGGGCGTGGCCGCAACATGATGTTTCATCATCAGGGGCACCGCTTTTTTCAAATTCGCCGTCGACTTTTTGAAATCTTCGTCTGTCATCGTTGTTGTATAGTTCTTAGCCGTAACAGGAGTCTTAAAATAAGATTAGTGGATATTAACGAATGATGCCTAAATTTATTAAAATTAACGAGTTTTTATTTAGGCCATTCATGCAAATGCGTGATGTATACCGGGTAAAAATAACAGCCGAATTGAGCGCTTGGCGCTTAAAAAATCACTTTGCTCATATGCTGACCGCATCGGAGTTGCGCACGTTTCCTTCTTCCAGTTTGGCCGCCCCGCGCAGCATCGCCTTAATCAGGTCTGCGGCATTGAACTTCTCTAACGCTTCATGGGCGCCGACTTGATGCGCTCTGTCGACACAAATTTCACTCGATAAAGAGGTATGTAAAATGATATACACTCGGCTAAGCTGCTGTTCGCTTTGAGTTTCAAACGCCAGTTCGTAGCCATCTAGGCCCGGCATTTCAATGTCGCTTACCAAGAGTTCAATCGGTTTGCCGCGCGCGGCCTCTTCACGCATCAACTGCAATGCATCAAGTCCATTGTTACAAATCTTGTAAGGGATATTTATGCTGTCGAGCGCATCCCCCAGTTGCTTACGTGCAATGGAAGAGTCATCCACCAACAAAATATTGAGCGCTTTCAGGCGCTCGCGCTCAATGTCTGTGAGCATTGGAATTTTGGTTGATTCGTACTGCGGGTAAATCTTGGCGAGCAGCAGCTCAACATCCAACATCTGCACAATTTTGTCTTGATGGCGTGTGATCCCCGTGACGAACACATTGTTGCCGGCACTTTTGGGTGCCGATTCGATCGCTTTCCAGTCACATTCGATAATTTTTTCAATCGAGCGCACCATAAACGCCACGACAGTACGCAGACAATCGGTCACGATCAGGTAGCAATCGTTGTATTCCTCCGGCTGAATAGGACGAAAGCCAATCGCGGCCGGCATATTAATCACAGGTATGGTCTTGTCGCGAATGGTCACAGTGCCAATCACATGATGATGCGAGTAGGGTATTTGAGTGGTTGGCTGAAAAGGTACGATTTCGCGTACTTTCAGTGTGCCGATCGCAAACAGTTGTTTGTTGCTGGTCAACGTGAACATCAACATGCCTTGTGACTGATTTGCTTTACTCGGAGTTTTCGCCATTTACTTCATACTCTCGTTGGGTCTCTATCTATATTAAAGGGTAATGGATCTTGAGGTAGGTTCAATGATATCGGGCAAATTTAGTCTTACTTGAATGGCATTCGCAGCATTAATGACACTCAAGCTTCAAACATGGGGTGAAGATCTCACTTTGTTTGGTTACAATCACGCTCCGTTGAAATCTACCTAACATTGAGGTTTGTACTATGGCCAACACTGCCGCCGCACTCCATATTCTGGTTAAGCACAAAGAGCAAGCCGAAGACATCATTAAACAGTTGAAAAAAGGCGCGAAATTCCAGACTCTGGCAAAGAAATACTCCACCTGTCCATCTGGCAAACGCGGCGGTGATCTCGGTGAATTCCGTCGCGGTCAGATGGTGCCCCAGTTTGACAAAGTCTGTTTTCAGGGTGAGACACTAGTCCCGCATCTAGTGAAAACCAAGTTTGGTTGGCATGTGGTGAAAGTGCTGTATCGGACTTGATAAAGCTGTTCTGCGAATTATACAACGACCTATCAAGTAAAACGGGCTTTGAGCTCGTTTTTTTAGCTTTGCTATTTGGTGAGTAAAGCCTCATTCAGACACATCAGTTGTTCAGATAAGTTTTTACGCGACGAAACTCTTGCATTATTAGTCAATGTATTCTTGTTGACAGGAATGCTATGGTCCTTGTGAAGGATAACTATTTATTTTCTGGGCGTATTGGAAATGATAGAAAAGCTGTGAATATTCAGTCTTTCATGATCTTCAATATACCGCCTTGCTAAATGTAATTTTAGATCGATTTTTCATTAGTGCGTGACATCGTTCGAAAATAAATAAAATCATCTGGTTTTATTCGTGTAAGTATTTCTCAGTTTACCTAGTAATATTGGGCCTACTCTTAATTCAGGGAATAAAAACAATCAAAATGTGAGCTAATGTCTGTTTTTGTTAATAGTGTGTGTATTTTGGAGGTGATCTGTTGCATTGTTATATTGCGTCTACCACAGCTAAAACGTTGTTAATGATGAGTATATTGTTAATCAGGGAAAGGATAGAGACATGAATAAACTATGGGTGTTAGTGGCGTGCGTGACATTCAATGCTTACGCTGAGGAAGAACGTTCTCAAGATCTCAAACCAGTACTAACAATCAAAACAGGTTACCAGTTCGCAGATGATGACAACTACAGATACATTGACCCAAGAGGTGCAGTATTTGGGGTAAGTGCAGGTCTACAATTTAGTCCGAATTGGAGTGCTGATATAGGTTATCAATACCAAAACGACCTTTATGCAAACAAAACGGGTGTAAACGTCAAGACCTGGTTGGCTGAGGTAGCGGTAAGGTATGACTATGAGGTTAGCAATGATACGACTCTTTTCACTCGCTTTGGTGTCGCTCATTGGGATATGGATAAGTCGTATCGTTCTGAGATGTTTTCGGCGACAGGCCTCTCACCATTAGGTGAGGTCGGTATCGCATATAAACTGACGAGAAATGTTTGGCTATCCACTTCGTATCAGTATGTGTATGAAATCGGAAATACTCACACAGGCGAATACAATAGCCATATGGCGTTATTGTCCGCATCCTATGTTTTTTAACATGACGAGTATCGGTGAATAAATTCTTTGTGAAACGATAACAAGATGTAAGGGATATACTATGTTAGCGAAGCGCCTATTAATTCTACCTTTGGCAATAATTTCAATTTTCATTTCCGGTTGTAAATCTGAACACGCATTTTCTAGCAAAGAAGACGAAGTGGTTTTGGTCCGAATCGAAGTTCAAGCAAGAGAGCCCATCGGGGTGAACACGCTCTCGGCAGCCCCTCTTGCCCTGAAAATTTTCAACGAACAAACGGTTATGGCAATTGGCCACTATAGTGATGGTTCGTCTCGAGATCTCACCGAAGAGGTGTCTTGGCAAATGCTGGACACAGACATAGCTACAATCACAACGGCTTCTTTAGTCCAAGCCGGCATTGTAGGAGAAACGCAATTGATCGCTACACACAACGTGAGTGGATTAAAAAGCGATGACTACCCGGTAATCATAGAAGGCAACTCTCGTGTGTGTGGTAATATTCCCGGCAAAGTACTGAGTACCGAATCTGGTGGCGGCATCAATGACACAGGCGATAACGCCGAAGGGAACTGTATGAAGATAGTAGAGATCATCGATCCAGATGATGGCTATCGGAAGTGGATCACCAACTCACCCTCACAAGCTGTTCTTGATGCATATGGTTACACTCAAGACAACAGCGCGTCCAATACGGGACGTACTTATTCAGTTCTTGGAGCGTCATTGAAACCTGGTGTTCAAATAGCCCGCTTTAATCAAACAGGGCTGGGCGTGGTATTACCGGGTGCTGGTGATGACGCCAATGCTGGGGTGAATGGGCAATATGATCGTTGGTGCCAAGAATTAAATACTGAGGCATTTGGAACAAAGCGCAGTTGGCGCAGAGCAACTCAAGCTGAACTTGGAAATTTAGCGCGATATAACAACCCAAACAACGATACTATGTTTGATAGGTTTGGCTGGTTAGATTCGGGCATCAGTTGGACGAGTACAATTGGTACACTAGGGTTTTCTTCGAATAGATACTTTTACGTAAATCTTAGTATACAACCTTTTCAACCTATTAATGACAACAGTTATACAAGCGAAGCTGGAGGCGAGTCTATGGCTAATTGCGTTTTTGTATTCCAATAAAAGAAAGGAATAAGCCTTATTCCTAAGTGACAATGCGAAGCGAATAGAATACTGCCTATAAGAGGTATGATGAGTGCTCGACAGGACTTTGAGTTGCCCATTATCAGTTCTAGCAACTTACATGAGATGTTTATGCGCAAGTTTTCGTTTTTATTCGCTTCTGTTCTTCTTTCGACCGGGCTTTCTGCTCAAGAGAAGCACCATGAAGATCCAACCAAAATTGTCACCAAAGCTGGTTTTGCCTACAGTGAAGGGCTGAAGTTCTCTGGTTCGATTGGCCTTGATGATGCGCGCATGATCAATGGGCGTATCAACGCGGATGGCGATGAGTGGCGCGTCGGGGGCTCTTGGTTGTTGCCGATGGGTATTCTCAACTTCAACTTTAGCCGTACCGAATTTGATGATGATGCGTACAAAAACAACTACAGTATCGGCACGTTTGTTCCTTTGAGCTATTTTGATATCGAACCAATGGGCTGGCAGATATTCCCAATGGCGGGTTATAGCTACAACGACGGTGAATTTGCCGTGCGTGATGAGAGCGACATTGAGAACGACTACGTCTTAATGCCAGCTTCGAGCCATGGTGGCTACATCGGTGCGTTTGCCCTCAAGCCGTTGACTCAGAAATGGTCGATGATGACGTTTGGCGGTGCATCACGCGGTTCGGACAGTTACTCGGGCTATTGGGGCGGTGCAGGTGCGAGCTACAAAATTTCTGAGGCGCAGTCGTTCAACTTCTTCGGCATCATCGCAGACGATGATTTTGGTAAAACCAACAAACTCGGCGCGTCGTACACTTACGAGTTTAAATAACGCCCGAGCCCATATTCGGGTTAATCAGCTGCTTGGTGTTGTCTAAGCTTTGCATTACTTGTTGGCGAAACCATTGATGCGCCGGGTCTTTACTGTGCTTCTTATTCCATATCAGATAGTTCGACATCTGAGTGTGGGAGAAGGGCGGGTTGATCACTTGCAGTTGCAAACGCGCTTTAAACTGCAAAGCGACCGACAGCGGGACGATGGTGATGATGTCTGACTGGCTGCACAGCATCATATTGTTAAACAACGAACGACCGTGATAGACCACCTTACGTCGAGAAATGTCTATGTTGGTGTAGTGGCCTAAGCTGTAGGTTTGATTACGCGTGCGCTCTAAGACGGCATGGCTCTCTCCAAAATATTGCTCTTGAGTCATGCTGCCTTGAATTCGCGGATGCTGCTCGCGGCAAACAATCACAAAGCGCCCATCGAAAAGGTGGGCGCTTTCAATACTGGGTGACTCAGAAACTAAGATGTCGATCATCGCATCAAACTTTTGCGTCACTAACCCTTCATAACTCTTATCGTCATTATCCGGTTGATCGTAGATCTCAAGGGTCACTTGTGTGTCGCTCAACTTAGAGAAACCATCAAGCAAAACCCACTGCAAGTGCTCTGGCGCGGCCAAGACAAATTTACGCTGTGAGGTGCGTGGATTAAACTGTTCGAGCGCATTAAACACCCCACCGAGTTGCTGGATGGGGTCTCGTACTTGTTCGTAGAGGCTTAACGCATAAGTGGTCGGTACCACCCCTCGACCTTGACGGATAAACAGCTCTTGCCCGAGTTCTTGTTTAAGCCTTGCAATCGCCGTACTGATGGTGGATTGGTTGGTGCTTAAATGATCCGCTGCTCGGCTCAGTGAGCCATGCTCTATCACGGTGGCGAATACAGCCAGCAGGTTGAAATTAGGGATGTCGTTGTTTTTCATGAGCTTACTTACCTATCGTATCCGCCGATTCTACTTTTAATTATATATCGTAATTTCGATGGATTGAAATCGTATTGCTCTGTGTTTGCGATGGGTATCAAGTCATACAATCACTGCGAAAGATTAAATGTTACCTGACAAAATTAAGGTCGTGAAAATGGCAATGACATTGAAAAAACTCGCGCTCCCACTGGCTATCGCAAGTGCGCTCTTCGCAACGGGCTGTGCGACGGAATCTAACACGCCAACCGTTGAAGCAACGTCAACGGTTGGTAGTGAGCTTCGCACTTCTCAAGCGGCTCAATACCAAAATATTGACTTACTGGCTCGCTACAGCAGCGATGTACTTTTTGAACACGAGTCGAACATGTTCTGGGGGCCAGGTGAGCGTATTCAAGTGTTGTCAAAAACGGGTGAATCTTTGGCGTTTACCCAGGAGTCTGACCATGTTCACCCAAGCCTCACCAAGCACGGCCTGAAAATGGACCAAGCCATTATCCAAGTGGATCACAACATCTACCTAGGTTACGGCTTTGGTCTTGATACACCAGTGATGATTGAAGGTGATGACGGCATCATCGTGATCGATCCAGGCGAATCGGTACAAATGGCACAATCAGTGAAAGAGCAATTTGAAGCTATCACAGATAAGCCAGTGAAAGCGATCATCTACACACACAACCACATTGACCATATTGCCGGCGTTCGCGCTTGGGTAACCGACGAGCAAGTGGCGTCTGGTGAAGTAAAAATCATCGCACAAGAAACCCTGACTGCGGCAGTGGCAAACTGGTCATCAAACCTAGGTCCACTGTTTGGTCACCGCACATCTTACACTGGCGCAAAACACGTTCCTGAAGGTGAGTTCGGTACTGTTAATGACGGCCTAGGTCCACGCTTTATGCAAGGCGACATCTCATTCATCGAGCCAAACCTTGAGTTTAAAGATCGTCTAGACATCACGATTGCGGGCGTCAAGCTTGAAATCGTTCACGTACCATCTGAAACGGCGGATGAGCTGGTCGTTTACCTACCAGAGCAAAAAGTGCTGCACGCAGCAGAAGTATTGCAAGGTGAAAACTTCCCTAACCTGCATACGATTCGTGGTACCAAATTCCGTGACCCATCGGTATGGTTCAAAGGCATCGACATCATGCGTCAGTTCGACACTGAAGTCATGATTAACTCTCACGGTCGTCCTGTGGAAGGCAAAGAAGCGGTTTCGAATGTCTTGACGGCTTACCGCGATGCGATTCAATACGTGCACGACCAAACCATTCGCAACATGAACAAAGGCCTAACACCTGATGAGCTTGTTGAAGCAGTGAAATTGCCAGCACACTTGGCTGGACACCCTTGGCTTGGTGAGCACTACGGTACCGTTGCACACTCAGTTCGTCAGATTTACGTGGGTTACAACGGTTTCTTCGAAGGTGACCCGTGGCAGCTAGAGCCAATGGCGTACGAGCAACGCGCGAAAGCGTTTGTTGAAATCATGGGTGGCCGAGACAACATCATGCACACAGCGCAAGCGGCTATCGATGCAGGTAACCACACCTTCGCAGCAGAAATTTTGTCTTACCCAATCACGGTCAACAAAGACGACATGGGTGCGCGTGAACTAAAAGCGAGCGCTTACAAAGCGTGGGCTGCTGAGCAGGTCAACATCAACTGGCGTAACTGGGCGCTAAACGCGGCGGCTGAACTTGAGGGTACGCGTGACTTCTCTAACATGATCAGCTTCGCATCGGTTGACGTATTGACGGCGCTACCAAGCAAGCAAATTTTTGACATGATGACGGCGACACTGATTGCGGAAAACACGCTTGATGTGAATATGGCGATGACGTACCGCTTTAGCGATACCAAGGAAGCGTTCACCATCGAAATCCGCAACGGTATTGCTCAGTTGCACACTAAAGCGCTTGATACCGCGGACGTGCAGATTGACACCACTCGTGCCGTATTGAACGAGATTCTTCTTGCGGGACCAAATGCACAACAAGCGATTGGTAAAAATCTGCAAGCTGGTAAATTTGCCTTCGCAGCGGGTGATATTCAAGGGTTTGGTCAGTTCATGAGCTACTTTGATAAGCCAACAGCGCCGCAAGACTTGATGCTGATTGTTCGCTAAGTCGTACATAACGTAGAGTTCATTCATCACTCTACTCAAGGACATCATTGACGACAAAGGGACCTTCACGGTCCCTTTTTGTTAATAGAGTAATGGTTTAATGAGGAATCTTATGCGTACCAAGACGTTCACGCTTTACTGCGCCACGCTCGCCAAACGCGGTTTTAGTCTGGTGTTATTGATGCTGTCACCGACGCTACTGGCGTGCGGTTTGCACCAAGCGGCGGGGTTTAACTTTGTCTCAGAGCCAGGCTCGCTTGGAGTGTTTGATAAGGTGATCACCGCACGCCAATCCAACCAGTTCGCCAATCAAGCGAAACCGGAGCAGTTTTACCTGTTTGCGTTTACTCAAGCGTTATCGAAATCGGCGGATTCACCGATCCCATTCTCCCTCTTTGAAGCGGTCAAAGGCCACTACAGTGAGGTCGTGTTGGGCGAAAAAGTGTCAATGAAAGGCCGTGATACGCTACCAAGCGAAGATGACCTTTTGTTGGTGACCGAGCTGGATGTGCTGGATGCGTTAGCAACAGGCGTGATCGATTGGCCGCAAGCCAAATCCCAGGGTTGGGTCGTCATCAATGGACAGCCGGCAGAGGTGAAGCAGTTAGATGATTGGTTTACTGCTCTCTTTAAGGGTCAAAAAACAAATTGATGGATTAAGTTGAACGATCGTTCTTGTTGTGCTTGAATAAGTGTTCAAACAAGGAGAGCGAGTCATGCTGACATTCTATTTTCACCACACGCCAAACCCGATGAAGGTGGCGCTATTTCTGCAAGAAGCGGGGCTAGATTTTGAACTGGCGCCCGTTGATACCCTCAAAGGCGAACAACACACTCCAGAGTTTCGTCTCATTAACCCCAATGGCAAGACCCCAGCGTTGCAAGACGATGGCCAACGTGTGTTTGATTCCAACGCGATTTTGCTCTATCTGTCGGAGAAAACCGGTCAATTTGGCGGTGAAGCGAACGATCGCGCGGAACTGCTCTCTTGGCTGATGTTTATCGCTTCTGGTCTTGGTCCGTTCTCGGGTCAGTCGGTGCACTTTAAACGCGCAGCACCTGCAGGCAACGATTACTCAGCAAACCGTTATCACCGTGAAGCGCAGCGTCATTATCAAGTGTTGGATTCACAACTTGAAGGGCGTGATTTCATTGTCGGCGATAGCTACACCATCGTTGATATGGCGGCGTGGGGTTGGATTGATAAAGCGCCGATTGTGTTAGGTGACGACGCTGCCTTAGACTCATACCCGAATCTGAAGCGCTGGTTCAACGCGATCAATGCCAGACCGGCGGTAGAGAAGGCACGCGCGATAGCAAAAACGTGTGAGTTTAAAACTGAGGTGGACGATGTGGCGCGCCGAGCGCTATTTCCGTCTAACTTTCCTAAAGAGGATTAATTCGTTTTAGGCGCGTAATGAAAAACACGGCATCGAGCGCCGTGTTTTTTAGTTTTGGATCAATGGTGGCTTACGTTCGTATCGGTGACTGGCTAAATACCGAGTTAATCATGTTTTCTATCAACAAGCGGTCGTCACAGGCGCGCGCGTAAGTGCGCAGGCCAATGATTTGCACTTGTAAATAGCGAGCCAGTTCCGCTGGATCTTGCGCCTCGCTCAGTTCACCTTGCGCTTTGGCGTCAATGAGCACCTGCTCAATCGCACTTTCTACCCGTCGAAGCAGCGTTTTCGCTTCAGCGAGCAGCTCAGGATTATCGGACTCGGTCAATTCAGCGACAGATTTTACGATCATACACATCGCGCTTGGCGCGCTGTCTCGGCTATCAATGATTAGGGCGCGCACAAATTGTTTTAGCCCCGCAAGAGGAGTATCGCTTTGCGCGACGCAGCGCTGTAGACGTTCACGACCCAACTCTGCATAGCGGTGCAACGCTTCACTAAAGAGCTTGTCTTTGCTGCCAAATGTGGCGTAGATGCTTCCAGGGCGCATATCAATGGCCTCTTGCAGCGCACGCATGGAGGTGCCGTGATAGCCCTTTTCCCAATAGAGGTCTTTGGCTTTGTCAATGACATCATCACGATTGAATTTGGCTCGGCTTGGCATAGGGATCCTTGATGTTGACGAATGCGAGTTTGCTTTAGTATAGCGAAGGGAGTAACGATCGTTCAACTTGAGTGATTATGCGCCATGTCGCCGTGCAGAATCTTTCCTTGGTTTACTGAATCAATCAGGCGGTTTGTGTTAGCTTAGTCATATATGAGCTACAATTTGTTTATAACTTTCTTCAACTTGCTGATAAACAACAGAAACATGTGGCGATAATGCGAAGCGCACACTAGACATAGGCTAGGATACTGTTTATCTTTCGTTACAGTTAAAACCAGATGGGTCATTTTTAATGAGAGACTACAACTCACTCCAAGTTTTTCTCGTGTTGATGCAGACACATTCCACCCAATCGGCGGCGCGTAAACTTGGACGTTCTCAATCCTATGTGTCGAAAGTGTTGGCGCAGCTGCGTGAAGACCTCGATGACCCTCTGTTTATTCGCAGCGCAGACGGCCTCACCCCCACTTCCTATGCGATGAGCATTGAGCCCAAACTGCGCAACGCCTTTGCGCAAGTCAAGCAGGCGCTCAATCCAGAAGAGTTTGACCCTAAAAACGTCCAGAAAGTCGTGATCCATATGGTGGAGCCATATGTGGTGCAAGCGGGCAAAGAGATCATTATGGCGATTCGAGAACAAACCGACGCCATCATCGAATTACGCGTTTGGAATAAACTCAGCGAATCCATGATCGAAGAGGGTGAAGTCGATATTGGTCTGCACATGCTCAATGACAAACCCCAAGTGTTCTATCAAAAGCGTATTCAGAGTGTGACGGGCGAATTTTCAGGCAATGTCGCTGGCGAATACGTCAAGTTTTTGGTCTCTGGCATCAACGACTACCACAACTACTTTCAGCGCCTTGACCCAAGCATCGAAGCGAGCATTTTTGTCGACAACTATGATTTAATGAATCAATTGATGGATCGTTGTTACACGGTTCGCTATCGACCTGTAAGACCTGATGACGGCCACGCCAAAGTGACGTTGGAAGCGGCGTTGATCACCAAATCATCACGTCGCAATTCGGCTAAAACCAAATGGTTGATGAACATCATTGAGCCCATCATTCTTAATCAAGCGTTGAACTGGCAGCAGTAACGTGTCAATCAAATAGAAAGCAATAAAAAAAGCGCGCTGTGATTCACAGCGCGCTTTTTTACGTCAAGAAATCATTACAAAGCAGAGAGGTAAGCTTTGTATGCTTTCAAACGTACGGTTGCACCACCAATGATGTCCATGAAACCGAGCATCTGGTGCGGCTTTTTCGCCGATACCCAACCTGAACCGGTTGCACCGATTGGGATGTTGTAACCTTCTGGTTCTACAAATTCGATGACAATGGTACGGCCGTGTGAGCCCATATTGTTCCCGACGTGCTGACGAACATGTTGGGAACCGTTGAAGACAGACACTTGCGCTTCACCGGTACCGGTTGTGATGCTGTGTACGCGGCCACGGAAGATTTCACCTGGGTAAGCATCGACGTAAAACTCAGCAAACTGACCAATTTCGATGCCGCTGTATGTTTGATCGGCGATACGCATTTCAACAAACTTTTTGCTGGTATCGTACAGGTGCATGTTACCAATGCGTGTACCTTGAACGATGTTGGTGATGCCTAGCTGACCATCAAACGGCGCGCGGATTTCACGGCGATCGTTTTGCCAATCAGCGGTGGCGATCTGTGCTTCAATATTAAGGATTTGCGCATTCACCGAGGCGATCTTCGCTTCCGTGGTCTCAATGCGAGTACGGGTGTCGTCGCGCTGCGCTTCGTTAGCAAAATCTTTCAGTTTATTGAGACGGTCGAGCGTTTTACGATCGTTGTCCATCTGGCGCACCAGTGCGAGAATTTCCGCTTCCGCCGCTGATTTTTGCGCGTTTAGGCTTTTCATTTGAGACACGGTATCTTCGGTTCTCAGCGTGTAAATCAAGTCGCCTTTTTTCACGTGTTGGTTGTGCGTGACATACACTTGATCGATCTCTTGACCAAGCAGTGGGCTAAGTACCGCGTGCGGCGCTTTAACTGTGGTACTGTCAGTCAGGTCCGCAGGCGACCAGAAGCGGTGAGCGGTAAACAGCGCGATCGCGATGAAAAAGCCTGTCCCGATCATGATAGCCGCGTTGCGTAGTGTCCATTGCACCACACCCGCCTTCACCAAGATCCAACAGATCAGAACGTAAGGTAGCATAATTTCTTTCATGGATTAGTCCTCGACGCGTGCTTGGCTTTCAGGCTTGCGGCCATTGCGAATAATGTTAGAGATTTCGTTGGCTAACACGTCCCAACGAGCGAATGCGATGATGATGGCAAGAACCCACCATGTTTTGTCGATGAACAGGCCACAAAGAGACAATGCAAAAACGATTTGAGTGTGCGCGCTCGACATCTCCGCCGCTTTGTGAACCGCGACTTCGTGAAGTTGCCAAAGTAGGTAGGCGACATAGACGATCAACGCGACGGTAACAAAGAAAACGAAGCCCATGAAGATTTCAGAATCGAGTAGGCGCAAAATGGTGGGATAACCGCCAGAAAAGTACTCTTCAGGGAGTGATTTACCGTGAATGCGACCCAGCTTTGAGAGAGCAAGCGAGGAGCCAACAAGGACGGAAATGGCGACCACAGCTTTGATAATGAACAAAGCTATGTACTTGACGATCCTAATGAATTTTGCACCCGCTCCTTGATTGGATGCTTCGCTTTTTGATGGATTCATGAGCTATATTGCCTTGGTAATTATTCCATCAGCGATAATACAAGAATCTTATGTGCGATTCGGAATAACGGATATTCTGAATCTATATCACAGAATAACACATTGTTTTCACCTCACATACACAGCGATATTTATGAAATACATCTCTATTGGTTATGTTTTAGCGCACAGCAGTATGGTCAAAATGGTCATGGCGAATGAAATGATCGATTTGCTGGGTCACAAAGCGGCTGAATATTAAACTGGTGTGACTGTAATCTTTGGCAATGTGATCAGTCATACCATCGATTTTGGTCTCTTCGAGCGTCACCGTACCATCGGAGGCGACGCTATTGTCCATCATCAACAAGGGGCGTGCGCCGACGGGCAAGGTACCGGCGATGCTGCCTAGTTTTTGTGGTACTCGCCAGACACTCTCCTCATGTTGAGTGAGCCCAAATTCAGGTGCGTTGCCTAAAATGGCGCCGATACCGAGCTTCTGTATTCGCGTTGCGATAGAGGCGCCTTGAAGCGGCGAGCCAATGGCGACAACGTGTGAGATCTCATCTGTGCTCGGTTGGGTCGATTCTAGGTAGTGTTTGACAATCAATCCTCCTAAGCTGTGACCGACCAACACATTTGGTTGACGGCGGCTGAGCGCTGAACTAATGTCAGAAAACACAACTTGCTCATTGATCGCCACACTGTTGTAGCTGACCGTCTTTGTGTCATAGCCAAGGTCTCGTAACCGCTGACTGAGTGGCAGCATTGCCAGGCCATGCATATAGAGTCCATGTAATATCACGATGTTCACAACTGCCTCCCAAGAGAAATCCGCGAAATAAAATGAAGAGTAAAAAGTGGGCGGAAAACAAAATGATGGCCAAGGACTATGATGACGCGCCCGGCCGCCAGAGACAAGAGTGAGCGGCAATGAATGTGTGTTGAGTGATTAATTAGCGAGTGGTTTGCTTGATGGTCATATCGTTGCGCTTACTTGATCCAATCAAAAAGCCCCTTGCGAAGCAAGGGGCGGAAGCGGTTATTTGGCGGCTTTTTTAGCTTGCTCAACCCAAGAGTCAAACAGCGAGCGGTTGGCTTTTATCCAACCTTCAACGTGGGCCTCTATGTCCGCTGAGCTGTTTTTACCTTTGCTCATCATCATATTTTGTGCACTGATATGATTGATATCGAGTTTCATGATTTCAAACAGCTTGGCCGCAGCAGGATTTTGATTGGCGAACGTCTTGTTGGCGACGATTTTCATCGAGTTCATCTCGAACCCGTAGTTTTTGCCATTCGGCAGTGAGGTGTCGACGTCTTTGCGCTCGCCGGGTAAGGCAGAGAAAGGGACTTCCAGCCAAACGACATCTTTGCCTGGGACCAGAACGCCACTTACCCAATACGGTGTCCAAGTGTAATATAGGATTGGCTCACCTTTGTTATAGCGTGAGATGGTGTCGGCAATAATGGCAGCGTAGTTACCTTGGTTGTGCGTCACCGTATCACGGAGTTTATAGGCGTCGAGTTGCGCTTCGACCACCATTTCACAGCCCCAGCCTGGGTTACAGCCAGTAAGGTCAGCCTTGCCGTCACCATTAGCATCAAACAGCTTAGCAATTTTCGGATCTTGCAGCTGGCCGATGTTGGAGATATTGAACTGTTCCGCGGTCTTCTTATCAATCAAATAACCTTGAGCCGCACCACTGACGTATTCGCCTTGACGGTAGAACACGTCATCGCCGCCCGCCATGGTGTATTTATCGGCATGTAGAGGGAACCAACCGACGGCAAGAAATGTGGCATCGCCTTTTGCTACCGAGGTGTAAGCGACGTTGTAATCCACCTCTTTTGGTTCAGCCACTTCGTAGCCAAGCTCTTCGAGGGCACGGCTGACAACCAGTGTTTGAAAGGTCTCTTCTGCGACGGTGGATTGCACCGGTTGTACCGCGATCCCTTCGCCCGGTAGCGATGCAGCAAAAGCAGCACCTGATAATACCAAGGCCGAGGCCGATGTCAGTTTGAATGTCTGTTTCCATAGATTATTCATTATTGTTTCTCCCTAAGTGAAGTTCCTTGTTTTTGACTGCGTGGGCTGAGTGACTGCCTCGAGCAAGCTTGATCACTGCGCCAACAGGACCAGTGTGATACCAACGGCGCTTGGTATTACCTGCGTTTTCGCCCAGTGCTTGGGTAATGCGATCAAGCAGTATGGCAAGAATGACGATGCCCAATCCGCCTACGGCGGCTAAGCCCATATCTAAGCGACCAATTCCGCGCAGCACCATCTGACCTAGACCGCCGACTGCGATCATCGATGCAATCACCACCATAGAGAGTGACAGCATTAAGGTTTGGTTTACGCCGGCCATAATCGTAGGCAGCGCTAGCGGCAGTTGGATGCGATACAGCATTTGCTTCTTGTTGGCACCAAAGGCATGCCCCGCTTCAATCAAGTCTTTGGGCACTTGAACGATACCGAGTATGGTGAGCCTGACCACAGGTGGCAGCGCGAATATGATCGTCACCACAACGCCGGGCACATTACCGATACCAAAGAGCATGACAATCGGCACCAAGTAGACAAAGGCTGGGGTGGTTTGCATCGCGTCGAGCAGTGGCCTGACGACTTTCGCGGCAGTTGGGTTACGCGCCAATGCGATGCCTAAAGGTAACCCTATGAGCAAACAGAAAAAGACTGAAGTGAGCACCAAGGCCAAGGTGGTCATGGCTTGGCTCCACGCACCAATCAGACCGATAGTGAGCAGCGAAACCAAGGTCGCTACGCCCAGACGCCAATTTGAAAACTGCCATGCCAAAAGAAACAAGGCGAGTATCATGAATGGGGCGGGAGTGGAGACAAGCGCCAGTTCGAATGAGCTCAGGATCAGGTCGATGGGAACGCGGATCGCCTGGAAAAGCGGGCGACCGTGTTCGACCAGCCAGTTAAGGCCTGTCTCAACCCAAGCATCGACGGGCAAGAGCGCTTCGTTGAAGGGGTGCATTAAATCGAGCGCTTGAGTTTGCGTCACTTCGGATGTCAGCCAGTCTGCGCCCTCGTCGGATGTCGCCGTTGCCCAAGGATCCGATGGTGTTGTGTTATCTGCCGTGGTTTGCGACCACGGGTCCGTTTGAGAAGTTTCTTCTGACACCGCGTTACTCCTTATCTAGCGTCTGTAATAGGCGAGATTTGGTGATGACTCCATAGTAGTGGCCGTCTTCTCCAATGACCGGCACGGCATACGGTGCACCGGCAACGATACCAAGAATGTCATTGATGGATTGTTCGGATGACAATGTCACCTCGTCATCTATCTGAGCACTGGTTAAAGATCGCTTCTCTTTGTGCGCTTGGCGCAGCGAGTCGAGAGAGACGATGCCGGAGTAGCGGCTGGCACGATCGACCACAATGCCAAATTCGCGGTCGTGATTCATCAGCATTTGCAGCGCTGAGCCGGGACCATCGTGCTCAGATTTTTTAAACACGGCGGTCGGCTGTTTTCGGGCGATGTCTTTCGCTGTGAGAACGCTGGCCACATTGACGCCTTTGAAGAAGGCTTCAACGTAATCATTGGCAGGGTTGTTGAGAATATCATCTGGTGTGCCGACTTGGACCACTTGTCCGTCTTGCATGATGGCAATGCGATCACCAATTCGCATCGCTTCATCAAGATCGTGCGATATAAATACGATGGTGCGTTTATCATCGTTTTGAAGACGAATCAGTTCGTCCTGCATTTCGCTACGGATCAGCGGGTCAAGGGCGGAGAAGGCTTCGTCCATCAACAGAATATCAGGGTCACAAGCTAGCGCCCGTGCCAGTCCGACACGCTGCTGCATACCGCCAGAGAGCTCATCGGGGAAGGAATCCGCATGGCTCTCTAAGCCGACGCGCTCTAGTGCCGATAGAGCACAGCGATTTCGCTCTTCCAAACTAATACCAGCGAGTTCTAGGCCAAAAGCGGCGTTCTCAACCACAGTCATGTGAGGCATTAGGGCGAAGTTTTGAAACACCATGGAGATGTTGTGGCGACGGACTTCTCGCAGTGCCTGCTCTGAAATCGAAGCAATGTCATTGCCTTTAAACAGAACACTGCCACGTGTTGGCTCAATCAATCGATTGAGCAGTCGCACTAAGGTGGACTTGCCAGAGCCCGATAGACCCATGATGACGAAGATCTCGCCTTCATTGATCGTGAGTGAGACATCATTGACCCCGACAGTGAGGCCAGTTTTGTCGAAGATAGTGTCTTTATCCAACCCTTTTTCCAACAGGTCGAATGCGTGATTGGGTTCATCACCAAACACTTTGTACAGTCCCTTTACTTCCAGTATGGGATCCATCAAAGATTTCCTTTTTTGCTTAAAAACGTTAGTACACTAAACAATATTTAATGGAATTTCAAATCGGAGGTGATAAAAATCACATAACCAAATCGGTCTGTTAATAAGTTTTTTGTCACTATATGTCGTTTTTTTTGCTTATTTTGTGATGATTGATAGGTTGTGAATAGGGCCGTACGCCAGTGTTGAATAGCGATGTACAACCTTTGAGAAGCGGTTTTTATTTGAGGTGTAATTAATCTTCTTGGGCAGCGTAAAACGCAGCAATATCGCGCAAGTCTTGTTCGTTGAGTTTGGAAAGTTGCGCTTTCATCATCTGCGCGAGTGGGCCAGTTCGCTCATCTCGTTGATAGGCACGCATCGCGTTGAACAGGTAAGTGGCATCTTGACCGTTGAGGTGAGGGTAATTGGGATTGGCGCTTTGGCCGGTGCTGCCGTGACAAAAAACGCAACTGGGTGATTTGACTTGTCCAAGCTGCGCGTCGCCGAAAGGTTTCGCATGTGCCCCGCTAGCGAGTGTTAACGCTGTGCTAGTGGCCAGCAGGCATACGTGGCGTATCCATCGATTCATTTGTACTCTCAATGTCGGTGTGTGTGGACTGAGAATAAAGCTTCCCCTAGGGGGAAGCTCAATGGGCGAGATCAAAGCACACGTTGAATGTGCGCGCAGAGTGTGGAAATGTCGTCTTGGGTCACATCTTTGTGAGTAACAAAGCGGATGGGATTGGATGGTGTGATGAGAATATTCTCTTTGGCCAACGCTTCTGCGATGGCCTCTATATCAAGGTGTTTCTCTAGTTTGGCAAAGACGATATTGGTTTGCACGAATTCTGGATTGACGGAAAAACCGGGCAATGTATTTAGGGTATGCGCGAGCTGTTTGGCGTTGGCGTGGTCAATAGAAAGCTGAGCTACCTGCTCAGTCAGCGCTAATTTACCTGCAGCGGCTAATATGCCGGCTTGACGCATGCCGCCACCGAGCATTTTTCGGATGCGTCGTGCTTTAGCAATGTAGGTGCGACTGCCGAGCAGTAAAGAGCCCACCGGCGCTGCGAGACCTTTAGAAAGACATACGGTCATGGAGTCGAAGTGACGTGCGATCTCAGTGACATCAACATCCAACGCGACGGCGGCGTTGTATACGCGAGCCCCGTCTAAATGCAGGCTTAAGCCGTGTCGGTCGACAAATTCTCGCGCTTGTGCCAGGTAATCGAGTGGCAGAACTTTACCATTAATGGTGTTTTCCAAGCTCAGTAAACGGGTTTTAGCAAAGTGACAATCATCGGGCTTGATGGCGGCTCGAAGTTTGTCGAAATCGAGAGTGCCATCCGGGTTGTTTTCAATCGGCTGGGGCTGAATTGAGCCAAGCACCGCAGCGCCACCTGCCTCATAGCGATAGTTGTGCGCTTGTTGTCCACATAAGTACTCGTCGCCACGTTCACAGTGTGCCATCAACGCTAGTAGGTTGGCTTGCGTGCCAGATGTGGTAAAAAGTGCCGCCTCAAACCCATGACGCTTGGCCGCGAAGGACTCAAGTTCGTTGACGGTCGGGTCATCGCCGTATACATCATCACCAACAGCGGCGTGGGCCATCGCTTCGCGCATGGCTGGAGTGGGTTGAGTCACGGTGTCAGAGCGAAAATCCATAACCTATCCTTATTAATGAGGGAAAACGAAATTCAAGAGAGATAGCCGCACAGTTTCGCTTTGCTGATGCATGCGATGGTTTTGGCGTCGGTGATCTCACCAGAAATGATGCGTTGTTCGATGTCGCGCAGCGATAAAGTCAGTACCTCAATCACTTCATCATCATCGCACGTTAAGTGTTTAGAAGCTGTGAGACCTTTGGCCACAAAAAGGTATTGAATCTCATCACAAAAACCTGCGAGCGGTGTGACTTGCCCTAAAGAAATCCACTCTGAGGCGCGATAGCCCGTTTCTTCTTCCAATTCACGTGAAGCGCAGTCGACAATGGCTTCGTTCGCTTCTAGTGTGCCTGCTGGGAGTTCAAGTAGCCACTTTTTAAGCGACGGCCGATATTGGTTCAGCATGACGATATCACCATTGTCATCGATAGGCAGCATAACCGCCGCGCCCGGGTGAGATATCGTGGTATGGGTAATCTGTTGACCATTGGGTAAGGTCACGGGTTCTTCAATAAGAGCAATCCGTTTCCAGGTGTGAATCGTGGTTTGTTTGTCCATTGGGTATGTGGTGTCCCTAGCATGTTGACCCTACCTTACCCATTTCGGCACCCGATGAAAAGTAATGAAGAGCGATGCGTTGGAATGGATTAATAACTCGGTGTGATGAATCGCGCAAATATGCAAACATTGATTACAGAAAATTAAGTAAAAAGCGAATCTGATATAACAAAGGGCTGATTATAATAAACTATACTTGTAACAAAGTAATAACAAATGTATAAAGCACGTTATACATTACGCTCGCTTAGCGCCCCGAGGATCGCCCAATAATGTTCAGTCAAAATAGAGTCCCCCACTCGCAGAAAGCGTTACTGTCGGAACGAATCAATAAGTTGGCTCACGCCCTATCTGACGGTGTCTACGAACGTGAAGATACCATCAAAATGTGTTTACTTGCGGCCCTGGCCGGTGAAAGCGTTTTTCTACTGGGCCCTCCAGGCATAGCAAAAAGTTTGATTGCTAAGCGCTTGATTCAAGCGTTTGATAACTCGTCCTATTTTGAATATTTGATGACACGTTTTTCTACACCAGAAGAGGTGTTTGGCCCGCTAAGCATACAAGAGCTGAAAGACAATGGCCGCTACGTGCGTCTGACCAATGGATATTTACCTACCGCGCAAGTCGTCTTTCTCGATGAGATATGGAAAGCCGGCCCCGCCATTCTCAATACACTCTTGACCGTGGTGAACGAGAAAACATTTAAAAATGGCAGTGATATTGAGAAAGTGCCCATGCGTCTTTTAGTGTCGGCATCAAACGAATTGCCCGATGAGGACAGTGGTCTAGAGGCACTCTATGATCGCATGCTGGTGCGTTTGTTTGTTAATCGAATTCAAAATAAGCAAAACTTCAAATCCATGCTCACCGTTGGCACGAAGCAAGAAGCCAAAATTCCAGAAGGCTTGGCGATTACCGATGAAGAATACCACCTCTGGCAGCAAGAGCTTGATACGCTTGAGCTGAGCGATGATGTGTTTGAAAAGCTGTTTGAACTCAAAAGCTTACTTGAGAAAGAGACTGGCGAAGTGCCCGGTTCGAGCGTGGATAAGGACATGTATGTGTCTGATAGACGCTGGAAAAAAGCCGTTAAGCTGTTGAAAGCCAGCGCCTACTTTAATGGCCGCGATGCGATCAACGCATTGGATCTGTTGCTGCTACAAGATTGCTTATGGAACAGCCCTGAATCTCGTGATGTGGTGCGCCGCGTCATTCGTCAGTTTGCGCTCAATTACGCGTTTGATCAGCAAGAGGTAGAGCAACAAATTACCCTCTGCCGTGAAACGCTACAAGACGTTCAAGAAGAACTCGAAGAGACGTTTGCTATCCAGCTCTCTCTTGAATCTTCAACAGGATTACTGAAGAAGCAGGTTCAGTCGTACGATTTCTCCGATGCACGTTTGTATAAAGTGGGTGTGACTCCGGGTCTTATCAAGTTGGTCCTGCTTCAGGCCAATATGTCGGTGTCTGAATCCGAAAAAGGTGACAGTCGCTGTGTGTTCGT
Organism: Vibrio sp. R15-SG3-ISO1A; assembly: GCF_059833955.1. NCBI lineage: Bacteria > Pseudomonadati > Pseudomonadota > Gammaproteobacteria > Vibrionales > Vibrionaceae > Vibrio > Vibrio sp. R15-SG3-ISO1A. The sequence continues at coordinate 79,810 of NZ_JCBDGH010000083.1, read as the reverse complement.
CAGTAAACCCGATCTCGAAAAACTGGTTCGTGATGGCCACGGCGAAGTGAGTGGTTATGTCAATCAATCTACGGCGATTTGTCGTCTTCGTTTTGATGTGGATGCAGCCAATAACTTAGTCATTAAAGACATTGCGAATCGCGCAGTATTGTTGACCCCTGTCACGAGTGAAGGGCTAGACCACGACCGCTTCCAAAATTGGTTAACGCGTTCAGAGCAGGCGTTGAAATCGTTAGAAGAAGCAGAGCACCGCTTGCGTAAAGCGCGCTCCAGTTTCCACGCCGCACTGCCACACAACTTTATCGACGAGGCGATCCCTCGTGAGATGGAAGCTGGGCTACAAGGCTTAACCCAGGCATTGGAAGCGGCCAAATCAGAGAGCGAAAAAGCGCTTTATCGATTGCAAACTTTGCCACCGGTTTTTGAGTAAGGGGAAACGTTGTGCTGGGTGCAGATGGACTTAATTTAGCATTAATGATCGCCGATTCGGGCATCGTTGAAAGCGCGATGAACGATATTATTGCGCGCTCACAAGTGATGATCATGGCTGAGAACCGAGGAATGAAATCCTCGGTGAAAAATCATCTGTTGAAATGGCGCGGCAGTGTCAAAAAGCGCATCACTAAGGTGTGTGAAACGGAACGTTTTCAACAAGAGCTCGCGCTGTACCAAGAAGTCATTTATTGGGACGAAGCCAAGTTTCACGCTCAATTGCCTGAGGTCATTAAAAAGTTGGAGTGGCACTCGGCCTTCTACATGCAGGCGAGACGTCTTGTAGAGAAGAATAAAGGGGTTAAGAACCCAATGTTCGCCCACTATTTCTGCGATCAATGGTACAAAAGCTTGGTAGATGCGATAAAAACTGCCCAGTTAAGTGAGCTAGAAGCGAGTAAAGAAAAAGCCCTCAAAGATCTCTATCAACGCATGGAAACCATGAAAAACATGGATAACGTTGCGAAAGAGGGAGACGAAGCGAGTATTGGGCGTCTGTGGGATATGGCTGCGGCGAAGCTGAGCAAAACCGATCTCGGCACCATGAAAAAACATGCGGAGTTTTTGAAAAAGAACAGCGGGCTACAAAAAATTGCAGAGCAACTCGGTCGTATGGCGGGGCAAGTCAATGATCCTGATTTAAACCAAGCGCCAGTGGAAGCGATTGAAGTCGTGGAAGAGAAAACCGACGAAGCGACAGATGACATTGTCGGTATCCACGAAAGTGATGATCTCAACAAGCTACTGCCCAACGAGACGATGTTTTTGGCATACCCAGAGCTTGAGGTGGTTTTTTACAAGCACCTAGCGGATAAGCGTTTGATGAATTATCGCGTGCAAGGGAAAAATCGCACGTTGCGTAAAGTAACGGCTCAACAGCCTGACAGTAAAAGTATTGAGATTGAAAAAGGACCTTTTATCGTCTGTGTGGATGCCTCTGGCTCTATGAAAGGGGCGCCAGAGCAATGTGCCAAAGCGATGGCCTACGCCTTAATGCAAATCGCGCTGGCGGATGATCGCGATTGCTTTGTTATTCTGTTTTCTACGGAGCAGATTACCTACGAACTGACACGTCAAGATGGTTTGCGTGAAGCGAGTGATTTCTTGTCGTACAGCTTTCACGGCGGCACGGATCTCGAGCCTGTGATTCTTAAATCGATTGATTTGATGAGCAGTGAAAAGTACAAAAACGCCGATATGGTGGTGATTTCGGACTTTATTGCCCCGAAACAGTCACAAGAGGTACTGGATAAGGTCGCGGGCTTAAAAGAGAACAAAAACCGCTTCCACGCCTTGAGCGTGTCAAAGTATGGAAACCCAGAGCTGATGAGCATGTTTGATCATTGTTGGTCTTACCATCCAAATCTAGTCGGTAGATTGATGAAGAAATGGTAACGCCATAGTCTGCCCCAGATCATTATCCAAGTTGATTGAACAATGCCTCGCTTTCGCGGGGCATTGTCGTTTTATGACTTGCTAATTTATATGTGTATGGAAAATTCCGCGCGGCGATCCATTTGTGATATAAATCAATTTATGTGCAATTTAGCGGACTACTTCTCGCCAAGGCAATGATAAGTTTGTATATTTATCAGATAATTATTCGCTGAATGTCACATTTTTTTGCCTTTTTATGCTACCAAGGGGAAATGAGACCACTCAGTACGTTTGACGTATTTTCCTTGCGTGGTTTTTCACATGGACAGTAAAGAAAAAAAAGTAGTTAAACATTACCTGTTCTTCTTTTTAGCCAGTTTATCGTTTGCGCTTGTGACTTTTGCCATCATTCGCTCACCGCTAAATCAAGCCTCTTTCCAGGTACTAGGCCACGCAAATATTGCGCCGCTTACCGCAGGAAACAATGACGCGGGTGCTAAGTTACTCAATGTCTCTGAACGAGGTGTGTCGATACGTTGTAGTGATGCACCTCAAGCAGAGCTTGACATGTGCGGCATCGTATTCCCATTACCTCATGACGTACAAAATGGCCATTTTTTGTCCCTCAGTACCAAAGCAACGCTGAATGTGGAGGTTGAGTCGCTTTGGTCGGGTACCACAGAGCAGCCGGGGGTCACGATCTTTGCTAAATCCTTATTAACCAATGAGAAATCCGAGCATTACGCTGTCAAAGATACCAAATATCAAGCTGTACGGTTTGAACCTAAAAGCACCCAGTCTATCCCTTTGAGTCGATTTCGGGTCGAAACGTGGTGGGAGGAGCTGTTTGATATCCCTTATGAGCAAGCCGATTTAGATTTTAGCCGACTCGTTGCACTTGAGTTCTACACTGGAGGTGTTCCTGTCAAAGCGGACGGAGAGTGGGGGATGACGATTAAAAGCCTCTCGTTTAGTTGGCAAATCCACAATGAATCAACGTTTGTTAAAGTGATGTTTTTTTATTGGCCGCTTCTTCTCGTGGGCTGTTTGGCACATTACCTTTTTTATACTAAGTCACTCCTGATCCTTGCCAAGGATAATGTTTATAGAGACAAGAAAACAGGCTTTTACACGGTAGAGCACTTTGTCAAAAATTATTCAGCTCTAGCCCAATACAATGAACCCGTGAGACTGTATTTGGTCAAGATCAGTAACTATCACGCCTTAAACCACCATTTTGGTAATCCCGCGGTCATCAAAGTTATGGAACGAATGTGGCAAAAAATGGTGCGAGAATTACCTAATCATAAGCTGACGATTTATCGGGTGACAGAAGATGAATTGTTGATCGAGTGTGTGGGTGAGAATTTAACTTCTCAGCAGTCTCAGTATTTACTTGATTTGAATGATTTAGGTGTCAATCTTGATGGGATTGGTCATCTAATGCTGGAAATCGTCATTGGCTACGTATCCAGTGACTTTTTACCTGAAACGGGCGTCAAAGCATTAGAGCGAGCGCGCTTTGCTGTCAATATTGCCAAGCGAAATGAGCAGCGATCCGCCGAATTCAACTTCGACACTATGATGGCTCATGAAGAAGAGTATCAAATTGCAGACAGTGTGCGTATGGCGCTACAGAGTGAGCAGTTCTACTTGCTGTTTATGCCGATATACGATGCCGAGAGAGAGCAAATTGTTGGCGCGGAAGCACTGTTGAGGTGCCATTCGGAGAGTTTACGTCAACTCTCACCTGAGGTGTATATTACGGTCGCAGAACAATATGGATTGATTCGTGACATTGATCTTTGGGTTGTTGAAGCGTGCTTTAAAACATATCAAACCTACCGTGATAAATTGCCGGATGATTTTCGGTTGTCTATCAACATTTCATCACGAGAACTTCTGGATAAACAATTTATCAACGATTTTAAACGCCTACTTCGCCAGTATCGTGTACCAGAGCATTTAGTTTGTTTAGAAATCACGGAAACCTTCTTTGTTCAGATGAAAGATTTCCATCTCAAAAGTATTGAGATTCTGCGTGAACTTGGCTGTCATGTTTCTCTGGATGATTTTGGTACCGGTTACACCTCTTACAACCATCTAGTCAATATCCCAGTTGATGAAATTAAAATTGATCGTAGTTTTGTCAATCAAATGGACACTGTCCAAGGTAAGGCCATTATCGAATCCATGATAAAGATAGCAGACTCGTTCAAATATGATGCTGTTGCGGAAGGTATTGAAACACAGAAACAATTTACTGAACTTCGAGCCATGGGATGTCGTTACTATCAAGGTTACTGGTTCTCGAAGCCGATCTCGATTGACGCGCTATGTTGTTTTGTAGATAAACCGGTTCACCTCACTTCTTAAATGGCCTATACCCATAACTCTTATATGGTTAATGGCTATGTAATTCATTGAATTAACGAATGAAAAAACTACTATGCATTGGGTTTTATAGTCTAAACTAAAGCATGAGTTGGCTATGGAAGCAAAGCAATGAGAATTACAGATAAATCCTTGGTTGAGCAACAACAGATCTCAGAATCTGAGCTCAAACAACGGCTTCAGTTATTTCGCCTAACGTCGAGTGAGCTAGTGGAGCTACGTTCACTGAAAGGCGTAATAGTTCGCCAATTAGATTTAATCGTTGCAGGCTTTTATGAGCATCAGACGAACACCCCTGATGTAGAGACTTTAATTGGCGATGCCGGCACTTTGCAACGCCTCATGAGCGCTCTGCGTCAGTATGTGATTGATTTGTTCTCTAAAGAAGTCGATCTCGACTACGTTGAACATAGATTGAGAATCGGGTTGGTACACAAACGAATTGGCGTTGACCCAAAACTCTACTTGTCTGCCGTCAGTTACCTCAAAGAAGTGCTATCATCGACGATCCGCTCGAATATTTCTGATACCACCATAGCCAATTATCAATGTGAAATTTTAAGCCGTTTGATGGACTTTGATGTCTCTTATGTCTTTGATACTTACATAAAAAGCATGATGAATGAAATCGAGATGGAGCGGAATAAATCCTACCAATACGTCAATGAATTGGAGGAGATGGTCAGGGAAAGGACCAAGCACATTGAACTGATGGCAAGCCAAGATCCTCTCACCAATTTATACAATAAACGCGCATTTGAAGAAGTGGCAGAAAAGCTCTTCACCGAGTGTCATGCACACGGTGACAGTATTACGGTGCTCTATATGGATATTGACAGTTTCAAGGCGTTTAACGATAACTTTGGTCATGAGGAGGGGGATAACGTTTTGATCGCGGTGGCGGATGCCATTCGAGGGATTTCTAGGGGCATTGACAAAAGTTTCCGCTTTGGCGGCGATGAGTTCGTTGTGTTGATGCCAAGCTGTAAAAAGCAAGATGCGCAGAAGACCTATGTGCCACGTCTGATTGAACGTCTGGCGGAAATCCGCGATGACGTCTCGATCAGTATTGGTGTCTCTGAATCAACGGCGAAGCACCCAGTGTCGATGCGAGACGCGGTCAGACTCGCCGATCAACAAATGTATCGTGATAAAAAAAAGCACAGTGAGTCAGCCAAATCGCAGGTCATCACCAGTATTGTCAGTAAGCAAAAGTCAACATAACAGAGGCGTTCACTGAATGGCGAGTCGCGCTATTTCACAAACGACATATCGAACTCGGTTGAACGGTTTCGTCCGGATTCTTTGGAATAGTAGAGCGCTTTGTCTGCATGTTGTAACCAGGTTAGGTGGTTGGGTTGTTGTTCAGTCAACTCACACACCCCGAGGCTGATGGTGTAGCGAACAGAGTACCCTTCGCATTCGACAATCGACTGTTCGACACGTTTTCTAAGGCGCTCGGTAAAATAGAGCGCTTGCTCAGAGCACGTACCTGGTAAGATAACCGTAAACTCTTCACCGCCGTAGCGGCCACAAATATCACTGCCACGAGAAGCTTTGATGAGCTCTTTTGCCGTGTGGCGGATCACCATGTCCCCGACAGTATGACCATAGTTATCATTAACTCGCTTGAAGTGATCAATATCGAAAATAACCAGTGACGCTGGTTTCCCGGTCACTTTAGCGTGATCAAACTCTTGCTGAAGACAACTTTCCCAGTAGGCACGATTGTAGAGTTGAGTTAAGCCGTCTGTGCGACTGAGATCCGACAGTTTTTGATTGGAATCGATGAGGTGGGTTTTGTTTTTCGCTACGTCCGTGACGTCATTGATGATAAGACTGACATGAGAGACTTCGCCGTTCACTGACGTTAAAGGGGAGAAGGTGATGTTTTGGCGCATCTCCGGTAAGCCGTTGGAGATTGGGCTGAAGTTTTTGAATTTGAACAGGTAAGGGCGGTCTTCCCAGCAAGAGAATCCACGGCTGTTCAAACGAAACGAGGTGTCGACTTTATTACGCAGCCAAGTTTCAGGTAAGTCTTGCATAACGTCAAACAACACTTTGCCAATGATCGCTTCGGCGCGAATGCCACTGTACGATTGCATAAAGGAATTCCACGCCAAGACTCGGTAGTGCTTATCCAAGACGATAAGCCCTGCATCCAGCTCGCCGATGATCTGCATCGCCCAGTGAAAATCCCCCATATCATGCTTGATCACATTACACACTCCAATACGGATTCGATGGACTTCATTGAGTCATTGTCCATAAGGAAAATCACGTCACAGGCGACATCGAGATTTTCGGCGTGATAAACAAACTCAATGGTAAAAATCTCTTGCTCGTAGCCGTTTAAAAACTGAGAGCAGCTTAGCGCTCGTTGTAGCGGCTCTTTTTCCAGCACGATGGGCTGGCGCAAAGAGATAGCAATGTCGAGCTGCTTGCTAAATGACACCAAAAACGAGGAGACTAATAAGTTAGCAATATCTAAGATCGCTTCGTTGGTTTCGGCATGAAAGTTGTCAACCGTAACAGCCGAAAATTGATCAATGCCTTGCCCGTGTAAGCAGACGAGCGCCTCACCATTGATGCCATTGCCAACAAAGCGCTGTGAGACGGCGCGATATTCTGCATTGTTGACGATGTCTTGAATCGTCATTTTGAGTTCCGATTGATGCAAGGAGGCAACGTTAGGCAAAGGCATTTCAATAAATCGCCCGGTTTGTTCTGCGATGAGTGAGGCACTGGCACCGAGAGCGATGTTGCTGATCTCTTTGATGTTATTGAGTAGCTCGTGAGCGGAGAGCTGCCGTGTGGGCTGTGTGTGCACCGAAGGGCACACTGGGATTCCATAGCGTTCAAATACCGCGTGAAGATCCATCGAGCTGAACGGCTTCTCAATGAAGTCGTGGGCGCCGAGTTCCCGGCAGCGCTGTTTTGCCTGATTTTGAATATCCCCTGATACCACGATAACCTGGGTCGGGTGCGCATGGACAGGTAGCGAGGCAAGCACTTCGAAACCATCCATGACAGGCATGGTCAAATCGAGGAACAGGACGTCGATAGGCTCAGATGCAAGGCGCTCTAAAGCGCTCTTTCCATTTTCTGCTTGGTAAAGAGTGATTGCCTGTGTATCAATGTTCGATAAAATCGCTTTGCGCGCGATTTTAGAGTCATCACAAACCAGAATCTTCATAAGATGATGGTTGACCCAGTCGTCGTTGCCATAAAATCAAACCCTCTCGGCTTGCATTGGTATCAATAATGAGACATTGCTTCAAAATTGCTGCGGGTTAGTAAACCCTTTTGCTATTGATTTTTCGAGTTATTTTTTTCTATCAGTAAAAGAAATTAGACTTTACGCACATATTACACTTGCATAAGTGTTTGGTTGGTTATGGTTTTTGTGTGTTTGATGTGCCACATGAATCGTGTCTACATTGAAATACTGAGTGATTGGTTCATCTTCTCCTTTTGCCATCGAGGACGATCCCGTAGACTTGGCCCTTTATGACATAAGGAGCTTAACCAAATGGAACTCACCACCTTCATCCACACCCTTGAACACTCTCCGGAGACGATAGAGTTTGATCAGACCATGGCAATCATTGAGCGTTACTACACGTTTACGCCCACCGCGTTCACCAATGGTGACACCTTTAATGAGGTGAATCAGAACAATGGGTCGTGCAAGATTTTTGCGTTTGGCCAAAAGAATCAACTGTCAGAGTCACAAACCCTCGCTTGCTTTGGGCGTTATTATCGTGAAGATGTCCTCAACCATCCAGCAGGGGATGATCACGCGAACATCCGCAATTTTATGCAAACCGGTTGGCAAGGTGTGAAATTTGAAGGTCAAGCATTAGCAGATAAGGGGTATGCGTCGTCAAAGACAGGCGAGAGGTAGACGACTATATTGGACGACCATTTCGAACAATGTCTGCTCTAATTGGCGCATTTGTCAGCGAACACGCCTAAAATAGGGATTTTTGTTTGACTCCTCGTGCTGAATACGTAAAGTAATCGCCGAACACAGCACTGAGACTCAGTGCTGTTCTAAAAAAGGCGCGTTGGCAGAGTGGCTATGCAGCGGATTGCAAATCCGTGGACCTCGGTTCGACTCCGGGACGCGCCTCCATTCTTTCTCTATCTTGTTATTCCATCAATTCAGACAGTAGCTGATAAGAACGCAGTTTTTCGCTCTGATCATACACCATTGCGTTGACCATAATCTCATCGGCACCAGTCCGTTCCACCAGTGATTCAATGGCGTGTTTAACATGAGCTTTGTCACCATGAATCGACTCTCGCAACTGGGTTTCAACGTGCAATTTTTCTTGCGCCGACCAAAGCGGTGCCATGCTGTGTACCGGAGCGGGCAGCTTTTCACGACGGCCGCGTACCATTTTCAAAAACTTCTGTTTTTCTGTCGTCGCCAAATACTCTGCGTGCGATTGGCTCTCTGCCACAATGACGTTAGCACCAATCATCACGTAAGGTTTTGCTAAGTGCTGCGACGGAACAAACTCATCACGATAATAAGCTAACGCTCGAGACATCGCGTCTGGTGCGAAGTGTGCGGCGAACGCAAAGGGCAGTCCTTTCTGCGCGGCCAAACGAGCGCTGTACGTACTCGATCCCAGCAACCAAATCGGTATTGACGTGTTGTTACCAGGATAAGCCGCAACGGGTTGGTTTTGGGATACGGGACCGAGAAAAAACGTCAACTCTTCTAGCAGCTCTGCGAAGTCGGGATCCATACGCTCTGGATCGCGCCTTAGCGCATGCATTGTCGGATAGTCGGTGCCAGGCGCTCGTCCCAGCCCAAGATCGATCCGCCCTGGGTAGAGCGCGTCCAATGTGCCAAATTGCTCTGCAATAACAAGGGGCGCATGGTTGGGCAACATAACGCCACCGGAGCCTAAACGGATCGAGTGGGTGTGAGCGCCGATATGGCTGAGCAACACACTGGTGGCGGCACTGGCAATATCAGGCATATTATGGTGTTCCGCCATCCAAAAACGGTGATAGCCCCAAGATTCGACGGCTTGCGCCAATTCGACTGAACGTTGAAAAGTCTGAGAGAAGTCTGTGCCGTCAGAAACGGGCGCCAAATCAAGAACGGATAAGCGTGGGAAAGACATAGATGAGTATGGCCTGTTGATGAATGTTATCTAACACATGGTGTCGAGTGCGTGGGTTTAAAAGGGCAAATTTGCCCTTTCACTGTGGACAAATTTGTCCTTAATCTCCGCTTAGATAAGACGCGTGAGCGCTGCTGCGGCAATACCTGCTGCGATTGCTGGCAACGGTTTTTTGGTGGTAAAGCTCACGATGGCAGTGACCAAAAGTGCAACGCGAGCCCCCATATCACCTTCCACCGCCAAGGGTGCCAATAGCGCGATTAACACCGACCCTGACATAGCGGTGATAAATTGCTGCACTCGATAGCTAATTGGCACAAACGACATGACGAACACGCCACCCCAGCGTGTGAGCAGGGTGACCAGTGCCATGGCGATAATAATGATTAACGTGCCTTGCCAATCGGTTGAGATCATCATGCTTGTTTCTCCGTCCAAAAGGCGCCGAGCAACCCTCCTGCGAGCGCGCCAACCACAACATGGCTATTGTCGGGCAAATAATAATAGGCCAGCAAGGATGCGCATGCGGCCACGCCCCAAATAACGAACATACGCAGGCTCTTAGGGCCAATCGCTACCATAGAGAGTAAAAAGCAGCCCATCACCATATCGAGCCCTAAACTGATCGGGTCACTGATCAAGTTGCCAAACGCATAGCCAAGCCAGGTGCCTAGCATCCAAAAAGACCACAACGCCACGCCGCCACCGAGCAGAAGGCCGAGTCCTCTCTGATGGCGGCCAAAGGCATTCATTGACATCGCCCAGTTGGCGTCTGAGGCAAATAGCATGACGCCATAGCGTTTGCTAGCCGGAAGGTGGCGTAGCCAAGGGTAAAGGGTCGCCCCCATTAACAAATGACGCGCATTAATGGCAAAGACGGTCACTAAAACGGGAATCAACGCGACCTCTTGTCCCCACATCTCCAACGTCGCGAACTGTGACGCCCCTGCGAAAACTAATCCGCTCATTAGCATAATGGATAACGGTTCCAAGCCGACTTGGACCGCAGCGACACCAAACGCAATACCGAAGATAATCACAAAGAATGACAGCGGAACCAGTTCTCGAAAACCGTTCCAAACATCATAACGAGTAAAATGGTGCAGCTCAGTGCTGTCCACTTGTTGAGTTTGAGTAAGCATGACTTTTCCTAGCCAGTGTGCAGTAAAGTGATTTGCCACTGATTTATTATAAGAGCGTCTATCAGTACCATGAATGTGTGCTAGACGCAAAAGGGTTGTGACGATGATTATTTGCACGGATTGATGGCTTTTTATCTAAACGGTTCAGCGAGTTACAGTTTTTTGTTGACCGCTTCGCTCAATTCGTTAAAGTACGCCTCGTTCTCACGGCAATCGCCGAAGAGAAATGGTGTAACCTTCGCATCTATTGCGTTGCCCTGGTGGTGGAATTGGTAGACACAAGGGATTTAAAATCCCTCGGCGTTCGCGCTGTGCCGGTTCAAGTCCGGCCCGGGGCACCATTAACTCAAGCAGAACAGGCTTATCAAGTCGTAGATACAAAGGCGCGTTGGCAGAGTGGCTATGCAGCGGATTGCAAATCCGTGGACCTCGGTTCGACTCCGGGACGCGCCTCCATTGTTTTATATCAGTAAATTCCCTTCTAAAGCTGGCGCAAAAATCGGCTTGTTGCGACTCTATTTTCTAATATTTTTCTTTGTGATTGATTTTTGAGTCACATACTCTTGTCGATCAACGTCTTAATCGTAACGTTATCTCAAACAGATAAATGGAAAAAGCGCCGAGAGTGTCGGCGCTTTTGTCTTATTCTCAGTAATCTAAAGGCTGCTGATGCGCGCCTTACACTAGTGAGGTCAGCATCTCTTCACTGTACGGAGTGAGCGCTTGGCCCGATTTTACTTTTTCAACGTAATCTGGGTTGGCAATCAGAGGACGGCCAATCGCAAGTAAATCAAACTTGCCTGCTTCAATCGCCTCATTGCCGGTTTGAGCATCAAAACCACCCACGCCGATCAAGGTTTTCGAGTATTGAGCGCGCATGTATTGCGAGGCGGTGCCGCCTAGGTGCTCAAATGTCATAGCGTCATCGAAAATGCCCACATGTAAGTAGGCCAAATCACGTACTTCGAGTTGCTTGAGCAAGTAATCGAACACGTCGCGATCACGTGGGTCGGCCTCGACGTTAAAGTAGGCGCCAGGGGAGAGACGCAGACCAACGCGATCCGCACCGATCGCTTCCACAACAGCGTCCATCACTTCTAGCGCAAAACGAGACATATTTTCCGCTGTTTGGCCATACTCATCATCACGTTGGTTGCTGCTGTAGTGAAGGAATTGGTCGATGAGATAGCCGTTTGCACCGTGGATCTCCACACCATCAAAGCCTGCTTCGATGGCGTTTTGAGAGGCCTTGGCAAAATCGGCGACTAAGCGCTGAATCTCTTCTTTGCTGGCTGGGGTTGGCGTTAGATAGGTGAGATGGCGCATGCGTGGCACGGTGCCTTCAACACCAATCGCAGAAGGGGCAATCACTTTATCGCCACCAAAAAACGACGGGTGCGCAACGCGGCCGGTGTGCCATAGCTGAGCGAAGATCTTTCCGCCATTTTGATGCACACGCTGAGTGACTTTTTTCCAGCCCTCAATCTGCTTATCAGTAAAGAGCCCAGGGGTGTTAGGGTAGCCTTGACCGTCAGCACTGATTAAGGTCGCTTCAGTAATGATCAAGCCTGTGTCGGCGCGGCGGCCATAGTATTCCACCATTGCATCCGTTGGCACCAGATCCTCGTCAGACATGCAGCGAGTTAGGGGAGCCATCACAATGCGGTTGTTGAGCGTTAGCGTCTCATTGAGCTTGAACGGTTGAAATAGGGTATTCATCGACGTGTCCTTCGAGAGTATTTGAATGCCTATTCAAGTTAGAATATTTTGAATGTCCATTCAAGTATTTTTTGAATGCACATTCAACATCAGTTACTATGTGGGTATTCCAACCTTAAGAGTGATGTTATGCGCAGCGCAGAATTTGACCGCCAAGTGGTATTAAGGCAAGCAATGGCGAAGTTTGTCGAGAAAGGCTATGGCAAAACCAGTATGCAAGATCTTAAGTTGGCAACCGGGCTACATCCTGGGTCGATTTATTGTGCGTTTGACAACAAGCGTGGTCTATTGATCGCCGCATTGGAGCAGTATCAACTCGATAGACACCAAGCGATGGAAGCGCTGTTTGCGTCTTACTCAACGGTGTTTGAAGGGATTGAAGCCTATATGGAGTCGGTGCTCGAAGAGTGTGAACAAGAGCAGATTAAAGATTGCTTGCTGCAAAAAGCGCTGAGCGAGCTGGCTCACCAAGATGAACAAGTTGAGGCTTTGATCAGCGACATGTTGCGCCGTTGGCAGCAATGGCTGGTGGACAAGATAGCCGTTATGATGGAGCTTGGGGAAATTGCCAATAATCGCTCGCCTGAGCTGGTGGCACAGTTTTTAGTGATGGGGATTTATGGCATGCGTACCTTGTCACACACTCAGCCCGATTCTGGCGTACTTCGCGCACTGAACGACGAGCTATTGCGCTACATCAAGGGCTAGTTGCTAAACCTGTACAACATCAATATGCGCGGCGTCTAAGCCGCGCTATGGTTAAATGTCGAAGACGTCGGTCAGTTTACTCAAACAGACTCTTTTCAATCTTGATCACGACTTTGCGCACCGGCGCTGGCTGGTTGTTGACAGCAACCAATGGACGGTGAGGTTGGCCCGGGTAGAACACCACAAATTCACCGGCTTTAATGGTGACAAATTGCTCTTGTTGTAGCTGCTCACTGAACGCCAAATCTTTATCCGCTAGGTAATCTTCATCCAACCCCGTATACGGCAGTAGGCTGTAGCCAAACGTCTCTTCACCTTCGAGCAGCAATTGCACGTCAAGGTAACGTTGGTGGCACTCTGACTTACGCTGTTCAAGTGGTTGAGTGTTGTCATCCATCACCAAGAAAAAGGCGCTGTCACCTTCCAGATCATGACGGCCATTTTCGATAGGTTGAGCAGTTTGTTCCATTACGCGTTCAATCAGCTCGATGAGTTTAGGCTGTAGGAAGCGGGCAAAGGAGAGCTCTGCAGTGCTAGCAGTAAACATAGTGAATCCTTAATATTTGTATGACAATAATACCTGAAATATAAAATAGCTTTTCAAAAACAACAATCACTATTTATGAGAGTGTGATTGAGTGCGCGTTCGTTAACCGTTCAGTGAGCGAAGTGGAGATGCGCACTGTGAGGATCCTGCTGCGCACATAATTGGTGCAATTTAGGGTGTTAAAAATATTTAATGTTCTGATTTTATTGATTTTTCTATTTGGCATCTTCATTGCTTTACCCTAAGTGACCTAAGTGAGTTCGTGCTCAGTCACACAATACAATAACAACGTCAACGGCAAAGGAGCCTCTTCCCAACAGGAAGAGGCTTTGTTGTTTTTAGAGGAAGGAATCATGGCAAAGGAATGTATCAAATCGGCCTGTCCGTACTGCGGCGTCGGCTGCGGAGTCGAAATTAGCCCACTCGGTATTGTTGGGGACAAAGCCCACCCAGCCAACCAAGGCGCACTGTGTGTTAAAGGCGCCGCGCTTGCAGAGAGCATGAAAATGCCGTCGCGCCTGCTCTACCCCAAATTTCAGGGCAAGGAAGTGAGCTGGGATGAAGCGGCAGAGCGCATTGCTGGTGCGATGGCGGAGGCGATCCACACGCAAGGCGCGGATTCGGTCGCCATGTACGTTTCAGGGCAACTGTTGACAGAAGATTATTACGTTGCCAATAAGCTGATGAAAGGCTTTGTTGGCAGTGCCAACATCGACACCAATTCACGTTTGTGTATGTCTTCAGCGGTGGTGGCGCACAATCGCGCGTTTGGCGAAGATGTAGTGCCGGTCAATTATGACGACCTTAATCATGCCAATCTGATTGTCATTTGTGGAGCGAATACCGCGTGGACGCACCCTGTGTTGTTTCGTCGAATCCAACAAGCGCGCGATAAGAATCCAGAGATGAAGCTGGTCGTGATTGATCCACGCGAAACCGTCACCGCGAGCCAAGCGGACTTGCATATTCCTATTGCCAATGACGGCGATGTGGCGCTGTTTCACGGACTGATTCGCTATTTACATCAACATGATGCGCTTGACCATGACTTTATTACCAACCACACAGAAGGCTTTGAGGCATTGTTGACTGAAGTGAACGCTAGCCAATATCAGTTGGATGCGATTGCGGAACGTATCAAGGTCGAGCCGGCGAAAATTGCGACCTTCTATCGCTGGTTTGCGCAAGAGCGCAAGGCGATCACGCTGTTTTGCCAAGGCGTTAACCAATCGCAAAGTGGTGCAGACAAAGGCAATGCCATCATCAACGCGCATTTAGCCAAGGGGGCGATTGGCTACCAAGGCGCAGGGCCGTTTTCTATCACAGGGCAACCGAATGCGATGGGCGGACGCGAAGTTGGCGGGCTCGCCAATCAATTGGCTGTCCATCGCGGCTTCGATGATGAGTCCATCGCACTGGTCGAAGATTTTTGGCAAGCGCCTAATATCGCCAGAAAGCCTGGCTTAAAAGCGGTCGAGATGTTTGAAGCGGTTGAGCGCAACGAGATCAAAGTGATTTGGATCATGGCAACCAATCCAGTGGTCTCGATGCCAGATAACCACTACGTGCGCCGCGCACTTGAAGCCTGTCCTTTGGTTATCGTGTCAGACATCACCGCCGATTCAGATATCGCTCAATACGCAGATCTGCTGTTGCCCGCCGCAGGTTGGGGAGAAAAGCAGGGCATGGTGACCAACTCAGAGCGCACCATGTCGCGCCAAAGACAGTTCACGCCACCACCGGGGCAGGCTTTGCCCGATTGGCGTGCGATTAGCGTTGTTGGCGCGCTTTTGTGTGAAAAACTCGGGGTGAGCAACGGATTTGATTTTCAAAGTGAAGCGGACGTGTTTCGTGAGTATGCAGCCATGACGGGCATCAATGCAACGTCTCCACGTTTACTGGATATAAGCCAATATGCTGAGCTGACGGATGAGGAGTATCGTCAATGGCAACCTAAACAATGGGGCGGGGAGAGACCTTACGCCGAGCTGCGTTTTAGTTTCGCCGACGGTAAAGCGCGTTTCATTGCCGCGAAAGAGGGCGCATTGCAACGAGGCTGGTGGCTCAATACCGGTCGTCAGCGCGATCAATGGCACACCATGACGCGCACAGGGCATGTGGTTCATCTTGCCGCCTCAGAAACGGAGCCGACGGTGTACATGAACGCGCTATCGGCAAGCCATTTGGGTATTGAGGCCGGCCAACTTATACGTGTCTCACCTGCCAAACTTGCATCGGCGCAAGGGCCGCACGCCACTGTTGTGGCGAAAGTGGGCATGGATGAGACCTTGAGTTACAAACAGCTCTTTATGTCGATGCATTGGGCGGCGGCGTATGGCGGAAAGTCACAAGTGAACGCCGTCGTGAGTCGAGATGCCGACCCCCATTCTGGTCAGCCCGCGTTTAAGTCAAGCGAGGTCGAGCTTCTGCCAGTATCGGTTAAGACTTATGGCCTCTACATTGGCAGCCAATTTGACCCCGACGATTGCCTGTATCACTCCTTTCAAGTGGAGAATCGTGTCGGAATTTGGCGCTTTGCCCATGATAAGCCCGCAGATAAGCAGACGTTGTGTGTGGGTGACAGACCTAGCCGCCTCAGCCATATCAAAACCCGCCGAGTCGTCCTTGATACCTCTTCTGGATGGTTAGCGGTGGATTTTGATGAGGTTGGAGATGAGCGCATTGTCCGCGCTTTATTGATCACGTCAGAGCAACCTATCCACTCCGACTACACCAAATTAGTGGAGTTGGTCGGCAAGGCGCTCAATTTCAGCCGTCTTATTTCTCTTGCAGCGCAAGAAGGTCAGAGCGAGCTTATTTGCAGTTGCTTTAGAGTGACCGATGAGCAGATTTTACAATCGCTCAGCGAAGGGGAGTGTTCGAGCGTAGCGCAGTTACAAACCAGATTGAAGTGCGGCACCAACTGCGGCTCTTGTTTACCACAAGTCGCACGTTTGGTGGAAGAGTTCGAGCAAACGCGGGTTTCGCCTGACACAACGACACAAAGCATCACAGTAGTAGATACGTCGCCGAACGCGACAATGAGGTAAGTGCTATGGATAAGTTACCGTATCAACACAACGACACATACCGACTTCGAGAAGGGGCTGGGAAAAGCCTATCCAGCGCTGGATTTATCGACCACGATGCCCAGCGTGGCGCATCGCTGAAATTGGCGACCCCAAAAACCGGCACGGGTCGCGTCTTTTTGACGGGCGCAGGGCCCAATGATCCGGAATTGCTGACCGTCAAAGCGATGAAGGCTATTCAGAAAGCGGACGCGATCGTCTACGACCGATTAGTGAACGTCGATATCTTGGATTTGGCTAAGCCGAGCGCGACACTCATCTACGTGGGCAAACGCTGCGGAAAACCGAGTCTAAAACAGGAAGAGATCAGTCAAATCTTAGTGGATTTGGCGATGCAGGGATTAGAGGTTGTGCGCTTGAAAGGGGGAGACCCTTTTATCTTCGGCCGCGGCGGTGAAGAAGGGTTGCGACTTGCCGAGCAAGGCATTGAGTATGAGGTGATCCCGGGCATCACCGCAGCCATTGGCTGCGCAGCGAGCAGCTTTATTCCCCTCACGCACCGAGAGGTCGCGCGCAGTGTAACCTTCGTGACGGGGCAAGTGGTGTCGGGCGCACTGCCGACCTGGGCACATTTGGTCGGACAGGGTCAGACATTGGTGTTTTATATGGGACTTGAGAAATCCGCCGACATACAACAAGGGCTGATGGCCAATGGGTTGGCGGCAGATTTCCCGCTTGCGATCGTGACGCACGGTTGCAGTCGTCAGCAGCAAGTCCATATCTCAACACTCGGGGCGCTGTGCGAGATGGCTCAAGCGTTAAAAGGCGTGAGCCCAACGTTGATTATCTTAGGTGAAGTGGTCAAACTACGAGAACAATTAACGAAGACCATAGCGTCTGTGGCTTATGAGGCTGTATGAGCACAATAAAGGAATGTATTCGCACGGTTGGGCGTGGGGAGAGGGGGCGCAAACCTCTGAGTTTTGAGCAAGCCTATCAGGTAATGGATGAATATCTCGATGGGCAGGGCGAGGATGATCAAATGGCCATGCTGCTGATGCTGATTCGCGTGCAAAATGAGACCAAGCAAGAGATTGCCGGTTTCGTCAAAGCGTTTCAGTCACGCATGCCACAGCTTGGTGCCGACATCGATTGGCCTTGTTACGCCGGTAAACGCCCAGCCAGTGGCAAGCCGTGGCATGGACTAGCGGCCAAAATTCTTGCCAACGCCGGGCACAAGGTGCTGCTGCATGGCTATCATGACCTTGCCGCGGGGCGAGAGCATGTTGAGGATTATTTGACCGAGCTTGGCATCGAGATGGCGCAAACGCCAGAACAGGCCAAAACATTGCTCGAGCAGCACGGTATCGCATATTTGCCACTGCGCCATTTTGCGCCCAAAGCGCAAGAGATGATCGGTTGGAAAAATCGCTATGGGCTCAGAACGCCGATCAATACGGTGGTTCGCGCCCTGAACCCAAGTGGCGCAGCGATCGGTATTCGCGGCAGTTTCCACCCAGGTTTTCAGCAGTTGCATGCAGAGGTAGAGCATGAAATTGGCTTGACCAAACATGCGGTGGTCTCTTTCAAAGGCCAATCGGGAGAATCAGAATACAACCCCAAGGTAAGCCAAACGGTCTGGATGAGCTCAGAAAACGGCGTGACCTCCCACTACCAGGCAGAGCAGCTGCTCACCGATGTGCCACTACCGAAGGCATGCCCTTTAGAGACGCCGCAAAGTGATTGGAACATGATGGCGAACACCATTATCGCGACCATGGCGACGGTGTTGTTCCCGCTGCACAACGATTACAGTCAAGCGTTTGCGTCGGCCTATCAGCTTTGGGAGGACTACTGCGCCACTGCTTGAAGCTGAAATATCTAGAAAATTCACCGATTTTCAACTAGATAGAGGCTACTTCCTTTCTATCTGACAACCTTGGCACATTCCTTGTTTTGAAAAGCTTAGCTGGAGTAATAAAACAAGGAATGTCTATGTACCAAGCCATGTCGAAAATTCCGATCATCGTCTGTTGCGATTCACTCAAAGAGCAAAGCCGAATCAGTGCAATACTCGCCCAAGATTTTGATGCAATTTTAGGCTGCCAACTGGCGCAATTTGACGCGCTTATCACGCAGCACCCCAACTCATTTGTGGTGGTCGGCTGGCGACAACCGTGCGCTGAGCTCACCTTGCTGATTGAACGTTGCCGCGAGAAAAAGTTGCCACTTCTGGTGATTGTTCAGTCATTGAGTTCTATGGATATCAATCGCTTACCTAAAAAAATGGATTATGTGCTACTCCCAAGCGATAGTGGTTGTTCGCTGGCGCCTTGGGCACTGCACGCCGCTTCCGTTCGCCAGTCGATGTTAGATATGGAACAGGAAATGGCCGAACTTGCCAGCAAATTGGAAGAGCGGAAATGGATAGAAAAAGCCAAAGGGTTATTGATGAAGCACCACGGTGTGGACGAGTCTGCCGCCTATAAAGCGATGCGCCAATCGGCGATGCAATCGAGTCAATCGATGGTTCAAGTCGCGAAAAACGTACTGATCACCTTAGAGACGTTAAAAGGTTAGGCTACCACTTTGGGGTTACAAGAAAAATTCCAACTCGGTGCGAAGCGCACTAAGGCAAAGCAGAACCAATAGGAATAGTAAGTAAAATCAACTTAATTTATTGAATTTTAAGCATTAAATAAGTTGGCATGCTACTTGGAATAAGAATAACTAAGGTTAGAATCGTGATTCATTACGACTTTGCGCAACCACACAATTTGTTCAATTGTACTTAAGGTTTATCAACGGCGGTAAATCGTTAAGTCAGCATCGGCGCTACTGCTCATCACGAGCAGTAGCGCTTTTTTATTGGAGAAAGAGTATGAAATGGAAATCAACCCTTAACACTGCTGGATTGCTTAAAAGCACGGCGTTAGCCGTCACGCTATCACTGTCTGCCTACGCGCCGATGAGTGCTGCCGAGGTCGGTGAGCCTGAACTGGAAGATCTCAAGTTTGGCTTCATCAAACTGACCGATATGGCACCGCTCGCGATTGCATATGAAAAAGGCTTTTTTGAGGACGAAGGCTTGTACGTCACGCTTGAGGCGCAGGCCAACTGGAAAGTGCTTCTCGACCGAGTGATAGATGGTGAGTTAGATGGCGCGCATATGCTATCAGGTCAGCCGCTCGGTGCCACCATTGGTATAGGTACACAGGCGGAAGTGATCACCGCATTCAGTATGGATCTCAATGGCAACGCGATTACTGTCTCCAACGACACATGGGCAGAAATGAAACAGTACGTGCCTAAGCAAGATGATGGCCTTCCTGTTCACCCGATCAAGGCGGATGCGCTCAAGCCTGTGGTTGAGGGTTATCTTGACCAAGGCAAGCCATTCAATATGGGCATGGTATTCCCTGTGTCCACTCACAACTATGAACTGCGCTATTGGCTTGCCGCAGGGGGCATTCACCCTGGCTATTATGCGCCAGAAGCGGGAGATAACAGTGGCCAGCAAAGCGCGGATGTGTTGTTGAGCGTCACTCCGCCACCGCAAATGCCCGCCACAATGGAAGCCGGCACGATCAAAGGTTATTGCGTCGGCGAACCGTGGAACCAGCAAGCGGTGTTTAAAGGGATAGGTGTGCCTGTGGTCACCGATTACGAAATCTGGAAAAACAACCCAGAAAAAGTATTTGGCGTCTCAAAAGAGTGGGCAGAGAAGTACCCGAATACGCACATTCGCGTCGTGAAAGCGCTGATTCGCGCGGCCCACTGGCTTGATGAGAACAACAACGCCAACCGTGAGGAAGCGGTTAAGTTGCTGGCGAAAAGTGAATATGTCGGCGCTGACTACGAAGTGATCGCCAACTCCATGACCGGCACATTCGAGTATGAAAAGGGTGACAAACGTGAAGTGCCTGATTTCAATGTTTTCTTCCGCTACAACGCGACTTACCCCTACTACAGTGATGCGATCTGGTATTTAACCCAGATGCGCCGCTGGGGACAAATCGCTGAAGGCAAGTCAGACGACTGGTACATGGACGTGGCGAAGAAAGTCTACCGCCCTGATATCTACCAACAAGCGGCACAAGCCCTCGTCGAAGATGGTGTTCTGACGCAAGGTGACTTCCCTGATTTTGGCCAAGAAGATGGTTTCCGTGCGCCGCAGACGCATTTCATCGATGACATCGTTTACGACGGTCGTCAGCCTAATGCCTACCTAGAAAAATTCAATATTGGTCTAAAAGGCAGCGACAAAGTGTAACGCCCAAGATTGGGTCAAATCGGGGGGGAGGTGGCTCCCCCCACATTAGGAAAGCCCGATTGAGCGCTGCGCTCAATCACACAGTCAACAAGACGTAACAAGGATGTAATAGGAGTGCTTATGTCGAGTAATGTCATTTCCCTGATACCGAGTAAATCGGTGGTAGCGAACAAAAGCAAAATCGTTCTGCTACCGCTTATCGGCATATTGATGTTTTTGATGATGTGGCATTTAAGTGCACGTCAGGTCGAAACGTCATTAGGCACCTTGCCTGGCCCGGTGCAAACGTTCGAGCAATTTAGCAACTTAGTGGACGATCATTGGAATGAGCGCCAAAAAGAACAAGCCTTCATTGAACGCCAAGAAAAGCGCAATGCGAAGAAGCTCGCCAAAGATCCCAACGCCGAGGTCAAAATTCGCCCCTACACAGGCAAACCGACGTTTTTTGATCAGATTGTCACCAGCTTAGTGACGGTGGCAAGTGGCTTTATTCTCGCCACGGTGATCGCCGTACCTCTGGGTATTGTCCTTGGGCTAAACCACGGTTTGTATCAAGCCTTTAACCCAATTATTCAACTGCTTAAGCCCGTTTCGCCCCTTGCTTGGTTGCCTATTGTGACCATGGTGGTGAGTGCAACCTACGTCAGTGATGACCCGCTTTTTGCTAAATCTTTTGTCAACTCACTGCTTACCGTTGCGCTATGTAGCTTGTGGCCCACCTTGATCAACACGGCGGTTGGCGTGACAAGTGTGGACAAAGACCTGATTAACGTCAGTAAAGTGCTGCAGCTTTCTTGGTGGCAACACATTCGCATTATTGTCCTGCCGTCGGCGATCCCTATGATCTTTACAGGGCTTCGTTTGTCGCTCGGTATTGCGTGGATGGTACTGATTGCCGCTGAAATGTTGGCGCAAAACCCCGGTCTTGGCAAGTTCGTTTGGGATGAGTTTCAAAACGGCAGTTCCGCCTCACTTGGGCGCATTATGGTCGCCGTTATTGCCATCGGTTTTATTGGTTTGTTGCTTGATCGCGGCATGTTACAGCTACAGAAGTGGCTCTCATGGAACAAACAGCAAGCATTGCGTTAATAGGAGTTCATCATGTCTAAACCGTTACTCGATCTTACTCAACTTGGCATGCGATTTCCGACGCCCAACGGTGAATTTATCGCGCTCAAGAATGTTAATTTACAAATCCAACGTGGTGAGTTTATCTCCCTGATTGGTCACTCGGGCTGTGGTAAATCGACCGTGCTCAATTTGGTTGCGGGTTTACACATGCCCACCGATGGCGGCGTGATTGTCGATGGGCGCGAAGTCAGTGGCCCTGGCCCCGAGCGCGCAGTGGTATTCCAAAATCACTCGTTGCTGCCTTGGCTAACCGTGCACGAAAACGTGGAAATTGCCGTTAAACAGGTGGCCGCAGGGCAGAGCAAAGCATGGATCAAACAGCAAACCGAGCACTATTTGGAATTGATTCACATGTCTCACGCGGCAGACAAAAAGCCAGATGAAATCTCCGGTGGCATGAAGCAGCGTGTCGGTATTGCGAGAGCGCTGGCGTTACAACCGAAAGTGCTGTTGATGGATGAGCCGTTCGGCGCGCTCGATGCGTTAACCCGCGCGCACTTGCAAGACTCCTTGATGGAAATCCAAGCTGACTTGAATAACACCGTCATCATGATCACGCACGATGTGGACGAAGCGGTGTTGCTCTCAGACAAAATCGTCATGATGACCAACGGACCGGCAGCCACGATCGGCGAAGTGCTTGAGATTGATCTGCCAAGACCCCGTGACCGAGTGGCGTTGGCAGATAACCCGCAGTATCAAAAATATCGCCAGTCAGTGTTGAGATTCCTCTATGAAAAACAGGCCAAACCTGAGCCTACGGCATCAAAAACCAAGACAGCGTTAAGAGCAAGCGCGAGCTCGTCCACCCAAGACGATGCGAAATCAGCGGCAAAGACCGCCTAAGGAAGTGAACATGGAACGGATAGTAATTGTTGGCAATGGCATGGTCGGCCACCATCTGGTGGCTCAATTGGTCGAGCGCGGCGCGCATCTCGAAAAACGCATTACCGTGATTGGCGAAGAGCGCTTTATCGCTTATGACCGAGTTCAGCTCTCGGCACTGTTTTCGGGCAAATCCCATCAAGATCTAATGCTGAGCAGCGAAGAGTGGTATCAAAAACATGGCATCGAGTTGGTGCTCGGTGCCAAGGTGACCGCTCTAATGCCAGAGCTTAAACGTATAGAGCTCGATGGTGAAACCGTGATGGGGTATGACCAATTAGTGCTCGCCACCGGTTCTTACCCATTTGTGCCGCCGATTGAGGGGCATGATCGTGAGCAAATTTTTGTCTATCGCACCCTTGATGATCTCTCTGAAATCAAAACCGCCTGCCAAGGGGCGAAAACCGGCGCGGTGATCGGCGGTGGTCTGCTCGGGCTTGAAGCCGCGAACGCCTTGCGTTTGCTCGGGGTGGAAACTCACGTAGTCGAATTCGCCCCAAGGCTCATGCCAGTGCAGCTCGATGACGGCGCAGGCACCGTACTGAAAGAGAAAATAGAACAGCTTGGTTTATCGGTGCATACCTCGACGGCAACGGAGCGCATTTGTGATGGCGAGAGCGCAAAGCATCGCATGGTCTTCAAAGATGAGGATCCGCTTGAAGTGGACGTGATCGTCTTTTCCGCCGGGATACGTCCACAAGATGCCTTAGCGCGCGGAGCCGGGCTGACTATTGGCGAGCGCGGCGGGATTGTGATTGATGATCGCTGCATGACCAGTGACGACTCCATTTTTGCCATTGGCGAATGCGCCCTTTGGCAAGAGCGCATTTTTGGCCTGGTTGCGCCTGGCTATACGATGGCGCGTGTCGTGGCTGACGTTCTGACCCATCGTGACACCCAGGGGTTCACCGGTGCAGACATGAGCACCAAACTGAAACTGCTTGGTGTGGATGTCGCATCAATCGGTGATGCGCATAAAGCAACCCCAGGCGCGCAAGAGATGGTTTTGCAAGACGCGGTCACAGGCGTCTACAAAAAGCTGGTGGTCGATGCGACGGGCACCCAACTGCTTGGCGCTATCTTGGTCGGCGACAACAGTGACTACGACGCCTTACTGCAATGTTACTTAAACCAAACCATGCTGCCCGATCACGCTGCAAATCTCCTGTTTGACACCAGTATGCTCGATGGAGAAATGAATGACACTGCGGTGATTTGCTCCTGTCACAACGTCACCAAAGGCGATTTGGTGGCAGCGATTCAAGCGGGCGCGCAAGATTTGGACTCTCTTAAAGCGAAGACGAAAGCGGGCACCGGCTGTGGTGGTTGTAGCAACATGGTCAAATCGGTGCTCGATGCTGAATTGGTAGCGATGGGCGTTGAAGTCAACAACCATGTCTGTGAACACTTTGCGCTCTCACGCCAAGAGTTGTTCCATATTTGCCAAGTCGAAGCGATCAAGGATTTTGACACCTTAATCGCTCGTCACGGCCAAGGGTTGGGGTGCGATCTGTGTAAACCGACCGCCAGTTCGATCTTCGCCTCGCTGTGGAATGAACACATCATGGAGCCTCAACACAGCCGTTTACAAGATTCCAATGATGCCTTTATGGCGAATCTGCAAAAAGATGGCTCTTATTCGGTCGTACCTCGTGTTGCCGGCGGCGAGATCACACCAGACAAGCTGATTGTCTTAGGAGAAGTAGCCAAGAAATACGATCTCTACACCAAAATTACGGGTGGGCAGCGAGTCGATCTGTTTGGCGCACAAGTTGAGCAGTTACCGGATATCTGGCGCACGCTGATCGACGCGGGCTTTGAAACCGGCCATGCTTACGGAAAATCGGTCCGAACAGTGAAATCTTGCGTGGGCTCAACCTGGTGCCGCTACGGTGTCGATGATTCGGTTGGCCTCGCCATCGAACTTGAAAACCGCTACAAAGGGCTACGTTCGCCACACAAACTGAAGTTTGCGGTGTCAGGCTGTACCCGAGAGTGCGCTGAAGCGCAAAGTAAAGACATCGGCGTCATCGCCACGGAAAACGGCTGGAACCTCTACGTGTGTGGGAATGGTGGCATGCGCCCGCGTCACGCGGATCTGTTTGCCTCCGATCTCAGCAAACATGAATTGATCACTCTGATTGACCGCGTGTTGATGTTCTACGTTCGCACCGCAGACAAATTGCAACGCACCTCAGTGTGGATGGATAACCTAGAAGGTGGGTTGGCGTACCTAAAACAAGTGGTGATAGAGGACTCTCTCGGCCTTTGCGAGTCATTGGAGACGCAAATGCAGCACGTGGTGGATACCTACCAGTGTGAATGGAAGAGCACGTTGGATAACCCTGCCAAGCTCACTAAGTTCCGTCCATTCATTAATTCAGGTGAATCCAGTCAAGCGTTGCCTTACCAACGCATTCGTGGCCAACGTATTCCAGTTAAGGAGGAGAATTGATGGACGTACTCGAGAAAATCAAGGTGTGCGACTTAAGCGCACTGTGCGCCTACGAAGGGCGAGTCGCCTTGGTGGAAGGCCAACAAGTTGCGCTGTTTCTCATCCCTAATCAAGGTGTGTTTGCGGTGCAGAACTGGGATCCTATCGGCAAAGCTTTTGTGCTTAGCCGCGGCATTGTCGGAGATGTTAAGGGCAAGTTGTGTGTCGCTTCCCCTTTGTACAAACAGCATTTTTGCCTGCGCTCAGGCGAGTGCTTAGAAAACAGCGACGTGCGTTTAGCTCATTGGCCCGTGTTGCTGGAAAACGATGAAGTGTTTCTTGAATGGCACGCGAAGGCGTAACAAGGTTTTCGCGAGTGACTCGTGTTTCACCCTAGCCCTATCCTTCCAGGGGGCAAATACCAACCTGTTGATCAGGTTGGTATTTTTTTGTGCGATGCTTTAATTAACGCGGTACTAATTTATTCACCGATCGCTGCTTTGCGTTTACCCCGTATCGAGGCAAGCAACATATAGATGCTAGTAGCAAGCAGCGCCGCGAACAAATAGCCCATCAAGCCTTGAGGGCCAGAAAGAAACCCATCTGCTACCACAGGTCCCACTACAGAACCGACACTGTAACTGAACAGCATCACTTGTGTTGCGCAGACGATGTATTGGGCGTTCAAGCCATCACAGCCTAAGTTGATCGCAATGGGGTAGAGTGCGAAGGTCGCCATACCAAGTACAAATAGCCCGGCACCCAGAGCTCGCAGACCCGGCACCATAGAGGTAAAGGCAATCGCAGCCACGCCCACCAAGCACAATAGCGCCATTAAAGGTGTGCGACCGAACACTTTCGCCAATGCTGGCACTAATGGCTGAATCGCCATACCGCCCAAAACGATCAGAGCCATTAAGCCGCCAATGTCATCATGGGCAATGCCACGTTGACTCAATTCGACAGGCATCAGGCCGTACACTGCGCCGAGGGTGAGACCAGACACGATACAGCCAATGATTGCAGCATGGCTTAATTTGCTCATCTGTTTAAAAGAGAGTGAGGCACTCTCTCCGTGCTCGGGTTGATCAGAGTCACCAAACATCAGCACGATGATGGCGAGCAATAAAAGGGTAGTGATAGTAATAAAAGGCACACCACCCGATACGCCAATGACACCAATACCCAATTGGCCTAGCGCCGCGCCGCCATACAGCGCGCCCATGTAAAGACCAAGGCGTTTAGCGCGTGACTGTTCGTCACCGTGCAGCAACCAAGATTCGACCACAACAAAGACGCCTGCAACCGCCGCGCCCGCGACAAAGCGTGCGATCAACCAGCTACTTGCATACGGCATTAATGGCAAGGCCACAATCGTGAGTAGAAATAGCGCTAAACACCAGACAAACGCGGCTTTGTGCCCTAATCGGCGCACCAAAGGCTCTACACCCATCGCGCCAATCAATAGACCTGCGTAAAATACGCTCGCAAGCCAACTGGCGAGTGAGGTATGCAGATCGTAGTGAGGCAGCATCAGCGGAATCAAACTCATCAAATAGCCCGATGCAACGGCGTATAGCGCCAATGCAATCACAGGAACCGTGACACGGATAGTGCGGGTAGGAATAAGAGTGTTGTCCAACGTCGTCGCCTCAAAACGGACAATCCTTGGCCATAAGGGATCAAGGATTGAGAAATTAACCAGTGAGTTTTCGCGCGAATATGGACTGAATAGTTTTGTGGGTAAAACGAAAAGAATTAATCGACTCGACAAGAGATTTTTGTCGAGTCGTTAGTGGGAACTCAAGGTTATTTATTGATGGCTTGAGTTAGCCATTGGCTAAATTGCGAGCGAGGAAGCGCACCGTTAATCACATCCACGCGCTGGCCATTTTTGAATACCATCACAGTTGGAATACTGCGGATCTGAAACTGAGCGGCCAACGCTTGCTCAACTTCGGTGTTGATTTTGACAAATCGTACTTCGCCCTGTCTGGCGGCGGCTTCGTCTTCAAAGACAGGTGCAAAGCCCACACAAGGGTTGCACCAAGGCGCCCAAAAATCGACCACCACAGGTTGGCTGCTTTGCAACAGGGCATTAAAGTTCAGCGACGTGCCTTCTATCGGTTGGCCATCGAGCAACGCAGATTGGCATTTACCACATTTAGGGCTTTCCGATACGCGCTCGAGCGGCACGCGGTTGACACCAGAACATGATGGGCATCGTGTATTGAAGGTAGACATGACTTTTCTCTTTATTAATTATTTCAACTCAATGACACACTAGTTATACTCTGAAAACGCCAAGTGACTCAAATAAGAATGTAAAAAGGCACATAATGACCAGCTATTACGCAGAAATTACCGGTTGGGGTAAATGCCTACCGCCAGCCACGCTCTCCAACGATGACCTCAGCACTTTTCTAGATACTTCCGATGAATGGATTAAGACGCGCACTGGTATAGAGCAGCGCCGCATCAGCCATGTGAATACGTCAGATCTTGCAACCGTTGCCGCCAAACACGCGCTCGCGTGTGCCAATGTCAGTGTTGATGAGGTGGATCTCATTATTGTTGCGACCTGCTCACCTGACTCGCTGATTCCCAATACCGCGTCTAAAGTCGCCCAAAACCTCGGCGTTCAAGCCGCCGCAGCGTTTGACTTGAACGCAGCGTGTACTGGCTTTGTTTACGGATTAGAAACGGCGACTCGTCTTATTCAATCAGGCAATTACCGCCATGCAATCGTGATCGGCGCAGAGCGCCTCTCTTTCTTTATCGATTGGACCCAGCGTGATACGGCGGTGTTATTTGGTGATGGCGCAGGCGCAGCGGTGTTGAGCTGCACAACGGAAAAAGTGGGCTTGCAACAGGCGCAGCTTGGCTGTGATTCGGCTGGGCGTGATATTTTGGCGGTGCCCAAGTTCGGTACCTCAATGGATCGTTTCGCTGCGGACAACGGCTACTGGGCGTTTGATTTTGTCGGCAAAGAGATCTTTAAGCGTGCAGTGAAAGGCATGGGCGCAGCCGCTCAATCGGTGCTGGCGCGCAGCGAACTGTCCACTGACGATGTTGATGTGGTGATCCCGCACCAAGCTAACATCCGCATCATTCAAACCTTGTGTGATCTTTCCGGGATTGCTCAAGATAAAGCGTTTGTTAACATCCAGAACTATGGCAACACCTCTGCGGCCACTGTGCCGATTGCCTTGTGTGAAGCGCTGGAACAAGGCTTTATTAAGCCCGGTGACAACCTACTGCTCGCCGCCTTTGGCGCAGGTTTAACTTGGGGCGCAGGCCACATAAAATGGGGTGAGCGAGTTACGCCATTAGGCCAAAGCGATGCCACACTTCCTCCAGTAGAGGCGTCTGCGCTTGAGTTATTGGAACAAGCGATCGCGTTTTGTAAAACACACGCAGAGTAAACAGGCCTAAATTTACGAGGCAATACAAGCCTCAACAAATACGCTTAGGCCTATACAATGAGAAGTCGCGAATTGTCGCGACTTTTTTCATGATGGTCGATGATTGGCTGGCAGTATCACATAAGGACAACGACGTAAGATGAAATTTCTTCACACCTCGGATTGGCATTTAGGACGACAGTTTCACAATGTGTCGCTGATTGACGATCAGCGTGTGGTGCTCGACCAGATGGTGGAGTACATGGCGCAGCATCCCGTCGATGCACTGGTGATCGCTGGTGACATTTATGATCGCTCGGTGCCGCCGACCGCGGCGATTGAACTGCTCAATGAAACGCTAAATCGTGTTTGCCAGGAGTTAAACACGCCCGTCATTTTGATTCCGGGTAATCACGATGGCGCACAGCGCCTCGGGTTTGGATCTGCACACATGAAAGGCGCTGGGCTGCACATTATCAGCGATTTTCAGCAGATGCTCGAACCGGTTGTGTTGTGCAGTGACCAAGCCGGAGAGGTGGCATTTTATGGCATGCCGTTTAACGATCCGGAGACAGTGCGCCACTACTTTAATCACACCTTTCAACAGCAAGATGAAGCAAAGCCTGAGGCGCAAAAGCCGATTGCTACTCACGATGACGCTCATGCTGCGTTGGTTGGTTTGATCACGCCTCATCTTAATTCTTCACAACGTCATGTGTTGATTAGCCACTGCTTTGTTGATGGTGCGATCAGCTCAGAGTCGGAGCGTCCACTCTCGATTGGTGGCTCCGAATGTGTCAGTCATGAGCATTTCGTCCATTTTGACTATGTCGCCCTCGGCCATCTTCACCAGCCGCAATACAAAGGCGAAGCCCATATTCGCTACAGTGGCTCATTGATGAAATACAGCTTTTCAGAGCAGCACCATAAAAAAGGTATGACCTTAGTTGAGCTTGATCGCAGCGGTTTGGTTGCGACCACGCACATTCCGCTGCAAGCGCCACATGAAATGCGAATCATCGAAGGGGAGCTGGAAGCGATCCTCGCGGCGGGTAAAACTGATCCTTGCGCCCACGACTATTTGTTGGTGCGATTAACCGACCAACACGCCATTCTCAATCCGATGGAGAAGCTGCGTACTGTCTACCCAAATGTGTTGCATTTGGAGAAGCCCGGCATGTTAGTGGGGGTAGAGCAGTCGATGGCGCAAGCGACGCTATCGCGCAGCGAAGTCGATATGTTCCGCGACTTTTTCAAAGAAGCGCAAGGCAATGAGCTGACTCAAGCGCAAGAGAGCGCGGTTTCGGCGATTATCAAACAACTGAGCCAGCAGTAAGGGGCGCTCATGAAACCCATCACCTTAGTTATGCAGGCCTTTGGGCCGTTTTCGGGCACCGAATCGATTGATTTTCGTCAACTGGGCAGCAATCCGCTGTTTTTGATCAATGGCCCAACGGGTTCAGGAAAAACGACGCTGCTTGATGCGATCTGCTTTGCGCTTTATGGCGAAACCACCAGTAATGAGCGACTCGGCGCACAGATGCGCAGTGATAGCGCTAAGTTGGATGTGCCGACAGAGGTGACGTTCGAATTCAGCTTGCACGACAAACGCTATCGCGTAACGCGCTCCCCGGAGCAAGAAGCGCCAAAAGCGCGCGGGGAAGGCACAACGACACGTAAACACAGCGCTGCGCTCTATCAGTTGGGTGACGAAGAGGTACTTTTGACCAGCAAAACGGCTCAGGTAAAAACGTTGGTCACCGAACTGATTGGTCTTAATGAGACCCAATTTCGTCAAGTCATGGTCCTGCCACAGGGTAAGTTTCGTGAATTGCTGCTTGCCAGCTCGAAAGAGCGCGAAGAGATTTTCGGCCAACTGTTCCAAACCGATATCTACAAAAAAATTGAGTACGCGCTCAAAGACAAAGCCGCCTCGATCAGCAAAAGCAAAGATGAGTTTGACAACCAAATTCGCGGCGCGCTTGAGGTGGGCAATGTCGCTAGCATCGAAGAGCTTAATACCCGCTACGACTCCGCGTGTGTCGCTCTTGAACAGCGAAAACAGGAAGAAGCCACAGCGCAAACAGCGCTTAGTGCATCGACCTTAGCGCTTCAGCAAGGGCAGAAAATACGCGATGATTTCGCCAAGTTGTCTCAGGCCAAGCAATCTTTCACGCAGCATCAAGCGGCAAAGTCTCAGATAGCGGAGACTCAAGTCCGTTTGCAGCGTGCAAAGCAGGCGGCGAGTATTGAACTGCCTTATCAAAATCAATGGCAGAGCGCACAAGACGTCATTCGTTTTGAAACCAAGTTGACCGAACTGCAGCAGAGCAAACAGGCGCTAGATAACGACTTAGCAGCAGCGAAAATCGCGCATGAAGAGGCAGAAAAAGCAGCGGCACAGTTGCCGGCACTCAATGATGAGTGTTACAAGCTCGAGACCATCAAACAAAAATGGTTGGAAAGACAAACGCTCATCTCACGCCAGAAAGAGGCGCAGCAGCACAGTAGGGTACTTGACGAGAAGCTCGCTCAGTACCTCTCTCATAAAGAGAAACTCCAGCGTGATTTAACGCGTGCGAAAAACGATCACAAGCAAGCCAGTGAACAGCGACTAGAGCAATCTAAGCTTCTGCAACAAAAGTCGGAATTGACGCGCGCGGTGAGCGATCTGCGCAAACTGACCCAAATGGAGCAAGACGCGGTCAATCAGGCTGCAGAGCTTAAATTGGCACAGGCGGCATTGGACAAAGTCACTCAAGCGTTTGAACAACAACAGCAGGCGGCGAACCGTGTTGAACTGCGCTGGCACCAAGCGCAAGCGGCCATTTTGGCGCAAACACTCGTAGAGGGGGAGCCTTGTCCGGTTTGTGGCAGCGAGGCGCACCCGAACATTGCGCAAATTGACGGCGAGTCGGTCAGTAAAGAGCAGGTGACTCAGGCACGAAGTGAAGAGACGCAGGCGCACTCACAGTGGGTGAAAGCTCAGGCGCACGTTTCACATCTTAATCAGGCGTTAAGCCAAAGCCAGCAAGCGGTGGAAGCGTTTAAAGACGAGTTAGGTGAGGTCGCCGTTCAGGGGCTGTCGGCAACACAAGCGAACCTAAGTGCGGTTGAGGAACGCTTAAAGGCGCTGATGTCATTGGATGTGACGGCGCTTGAAGCGCAGGTGAATGAACTGACGCAGCGCTGTGAAACCGGCGAGCAAAAAATCAATGAGATAAAACAGCAGATAGCGGCCAATCACAATACCGTAAGTTCCCTCGCGGCGAGCATTGAAGTGATGACGCAACAACTTGGCGGCGCAACGCGAGACATAGAAGAAATAGAGGCCGCTCGCTCGGCGTTATCAAGCCAAATCGAAGCGATAGAGAAAGAGCAGCAGCGGGCAAACCATCATTATCAAGCTAGCACGCTCAAGCAGTCTCAATGCGCTTCTGAAGTCGGCACCCACCAATCGTTGTTGCAAGAGGCCAAAGTGCGATCCGAGCAAGCGAACGCACAGTGGCAACAGGCCTTAGAGCAAAGTGAACTGGCAACGCTTGACGCCTTTATTAGCGCGAAAGCCACAGCCGAGCAAATGGCGAAGTGGCAAAGTGAATTGGACGACTATAACCAAGCAACGATTCGTCTTGAGCAAACCATTCAAGACATCACCACCGCGTTGGAAGGGCAGTCTACGCCGGATCTTGAAGCGCTGCAAAACGAACTCAATCACCATCAGCAACATCATGCGCAGGTGAGAGAGCAACTTGATGGCGAGCGAGCGACAGTTGAAACGTTGCAGAACGTGCAGCGCAAGATCGAGCGTCTAAAAGAGAAAAATGCCGAATTGGAAAAAGAGTATCAGGTGTTCGGCACCTTGTACGATGTTGCCAGCGGTAAAACCGGCAGCCGCGTCAGTTTGCATCGCTTTGTGCTCGGCGTCTTGCTTGATGATGTCCTGATTCAAGCGTCACAACGTCTGGCACTGATGAGTAAAGGGCGTTACATACTGACGCGTAAAACGCACGGCTTTCGCGGCGCAGCCGGTAGAGGCTTGGATTTGATGGTTGAAGATGGCTACACAGGCAAAGCGCGCGATGTCGCGACCTTATCCGGCGGGGAATCTTTTATGGCTGCGCTCTCGTTGGCGCTTGGTCTATCTGATGTAGTGCAGTCTTACAGCGGTGGGATTCGACTCGACACCTTATTTATTGATGAAGGCTTTGGCAGCCTTGATCCTGAATCGTTGGATTTGGCGGTGCAAACGTTAATCGACTTGCAACAAACGGGTCGCACAGTGGGGGTCATTTCACACGTCAGTGAGTTAAAAGAGCAAATGTCTCACAGAATAGACGTGGTCAGTGCAAAAACGGGGAGCACGATTCGCGTTGTTGGCCCAATGTTGAGCTAAACTTAAGTTGTGCAATTGGTTTCTTCTTTCACTGTAGTAGGATGTTTTGTATGATCATTGTACTCGTTGATGGTTTCATAGTGACCAATTGAGTAAGTAGCACGATAGTGAAGAGTGAAGACAACACGACATTGGATGTGACGACACGATATGGATGCGGTTAAAAAGGTCTACCAGTATGCAGAGCCCAATCTCTCCCTTGTTGGGTGGATGGGGGCGATTGGTTTTCCTCTCTACTATCTGATTTGGCAATACATTTATCCTCAGCCTTATGAAGACCTGTTGCTGAGAAGTGTCTGCTCCGTGATGCTGCTCGTACTCGCTTTGCGCGAGTTTCTTCCGGCGACATTGCAGCGCTATATGCCCTATTACTATTTAGGCTGTGTGGCGGTCTGTTTACCGTTTTTCTTCTCCTACATGCTGTTTAAGAACCACTGGTCAACGGTGTGGGCGATGTCGTTTATGGCCTCGATTTTTTTGCATGTCTTACTGGTACACGAAACAAGGGTCATGTTGGCGCAAGCGTTTGTCGCTGTCGGCTTTGCCTATTTGTTCGCCGGGGACTTGAACATGGTTAACTACAACCCCGCACCGGATGTGGTTTGGCCATACATTCCCATCTTTTTGTTCACTTATGTCTTTGGCAACCTGTTCTATTTTCGTAATCAGGTCGAACATGAAGCGAAAGTGGCGATTGCGAAGTCGTTTGGTGCTGGGATTGCTCATGAGATGCGTAATCCGCTCAGTGCGCTGAAAGCCTCCGTGGATGTGGTGAACTCCTCTTTACCGGATGTCAGTCATCAAGATGAAGAGGTCAAGATGTCAAAACAGAATGTTCAAGTTATCAAAGAGATCCTGAACAACGCTGACGTCATCATCAATAACGGCAATGAAGCGATCGATCTGTTGCTCACCTCCATTGATCAAAATCGTGTCTCTCGCTCTACCTTTGTGCGCCATAGCGCCGCTGAAGTGGTAGAGGACACTCTGGAGAGTTTCTCTTACCCCGGCGTGCACTCCAAGAATCTCGTCTCGCTCCATATTGAGCACGATTTTGACTACTTTGGTAGTGACGTATTGCTCAAATATGCCTTGTATAACCTATTGAAAAACGCCTTTTACTATCAAAATAGCGAAGATTTTTCGATCACCGTGACGCTCGCCGTTCATCACGATGTCAACACCATTACTGTGAGAGATACCGGGGTCGGGATAGAGCCGAAGAAGCTTCAGCATATTTTTAAAGATTTTTACACCTCAGGGAAGAGCTCCAGTCATGGGCTAGGCTTGCCGTTTTGTAAACGGGTAATGCACTCATTTGGAGGCAGCATCAGTTGCCAATCCGAGTATGGCGAATGGACGGAATTCACGCTGTTTTTCCCAAACTACGTCTCTGAGCAAGTCAGTCATATCAAACACGATCTGATGAAAGACAAAGCGATTGTCTACATTGGCGAAGACGCCAAAATCATGCGCAAACTGAACGAGGACGCTTTCTACTCCGGTTTCAAAATGATCCGATGGTCGTACAGCGAAGCCAGCGCGCGTGAAGAGTTCGAGTTTGAGTACGATCTGATTTTCGTCGATCTGGATGGTTTAAACGAAGCGCAGTTTAAGCACTTGGAATCCAAGTTGCACTTTACCGAAGCCAAACTGGTGTATCTGTTTGAACCTAATCGCGTCTATCATGACGCGTTTA
The DNA here is from genome assembly GCF_059833955.1 of Vibrio sp. R15-SG3-ISO1A. Classification (NCBI taxonomy): domain Bacteria; kingdom Pseudomonadati; phylum Pseudomonadota; class Gammaproteobacteria; order Vibrionales; family Vibrionaceae; genus Vibrio; species Vibrio sp. R15-SG3-ISO1A. The sequence goes on along the minus strand of NZ_JCBDGH010000083.1, from coordinate 45,036 downwards.
ATCGCTACCTCACTTTTTATCCTCTGGAAAAGCAGCGGGTGATCTCAGAGGGCATCGCGCTCATCGATGAAGTGATTTTTGATTCAAGAGAAGGGAATCGCAACCTCATTCCTCGCAAGCGACCTACGGCAGCGAAGCGGATTATGATTGCTGATGACAACAGTTCGCTACGCTCGCTCACCGCGATTTTGTTGAGCAAACAAGGTTATCAAGTCATTGAAGCGCAAGACGGTAATGATGTGTTGGAGAAACTCGACCAAGAGCCGGTTGATTTGGTCATCATGGATATTGAAATGCCCAAGTTAGATGGCTTTGATACCACGCAGAAGATTCGTCACTCTCAGCAGTCTTACGCCAATGTGCCGATCGTCGGCCATACCGGTGATAATCGTAAAGAAACCATGGCGCGCATAAAAGAGGTGGGTATGAATGACTACCTCATTAAACCGGCCGATAAAGAACACTTATTTGATAAAATATCTGAGTACCTATAAGAATAAAAATAGGGCGAATTTATCGCCCTATTTTTTATCCGAAATGACACCTTTCCTTGTTTAATTTGAATAAATACTGTTTAGATAAAACGTAAATTTTTATCGTGAAATGCCGATTCAGCCACTAACGCAATTTTGTGCAACTCCTCTGCTGTTAATGCACTGTGCAGCGACAGGCGCAAAATATTTTTATTGTCGGGCGTTGCTGGCGTACAGAATACCGATCCGAACACGCCACGTTGCTCAAAATAATCACGAACTTTGCGGGTATTGGTCTTATCTCCGGTTTCTAAGCCGATGATCTGTGATTCGCTACGAATATCAAATCCGACATCTGCCAGCGCTCGGCGCATCCAGGCCGCATTTTGATGCAACTGTTTACGCGCTGGATCACTTCCCTTGATCACCGCGAGGGTTGCATCGATTCTGTCGAGTTCACACGCCATCATCGCCGAACTAAATATCGATGGGAACGAGACATAGGGCATCACTTCGCCCGTGTTGTTGTTACACCAAACGGCTCCAGCGCGGTAGGCAAAGGTTTTGGCAAGGCTGGCAGTGAGAAAGTCAACCTGCTGCGTTAAACCGAGTGAAGCCACCAACCCTGCGCCTTTCGGGCCATGTGTACCCAATGAATGGGATTCATCGACAACAATGGCGCAACCCATACTTTTCGCGGTCTCAACCAGTTCTGTAAGTGGGGCAATAGTGCCAAGGGTGCTGTAAATGGAGTCTATCAGGACGATGCCTGGACCGTGTCGTTTGATTAAGCGCTTAAGGTGTCTCACATTGTTGTGCATGAAAGGATGGATATCAGCACCGGCGATTCTCGCGCCCTCCCAAAGCGACATATGGGCGAAAAAGTCGATATAGACCTTGGTATCTGAATCACATAGGGTCTGCAATAGACCGATATTCGCGATCCAACCAGAGGGGGCGATGGTGCAGTGTTCAAAACCGGTATAATCCGCCATTCTCTGCTGCACCGTTTTGTCGAGTGCATCACTATGAAGAAAGACGTTCGACATAAACGCGCTCTCTTGCCCCTGTCTGAGGGAATTGATTTGCGCGTCAATAATCTTAGGGTGATTGGCGAGTGATAAATAATCGTTGGATTGGAGAAGAATATCTCCTTGTTTAGGCTTCTTACCCAGCACCAAATTACGACCATTATCTTTTGTTTTAATTAGGTCATCAACATAGTGCGAAATACGTTCATTAACGAACGTCGGAAGTGGCGAACACTTATCAAGTGTAAACATAATCATATCCTTTTCTCAAAACAATTGAATGGCCAGCTGACAAGGATATGTATGAACCTAATGGATTATTCCGTCTAGTAAAATAGTTTGTTTTTTGAGCGTATTAGCAAACAAAAAAAGTGTGTAATGACTATTAATTAATATTTATTACCCTTTTGGGGTCTAACTCATGCAAAATCATCAAACGTTAGCGTATCTCAGTCTCTATATTTAGGTGGCGCTTGAGAGTAAATTCAAGATTGTGAGGTGTGATTGCGATCCAGTTCTGGCCAATACATCTTGATGTAGCCGATGCAAACCCAAATCACCAATACGGTCGCAATGGTGAGCTCAAACAGACCAAAGTTATGCAGCCAGTGCCAGTGTGGGTGAGCCTGTTCAAAGAATGACGTTAAGCGGTGCATGGCGATGGCGCTGATGACAGAAGGGAAGGTGACCGCAGCGATAGAAGGTTGGAACTTGAGCCTGAGCAAACGGATGTAGCATAGGTAGATAAGCAGGGTCATGGTGATGGCAATCCCCGCTAGCGCGCCGGTGAGGATCGGGTCTGGCTCGCTGAAATTGACCAAATACGTGGCTAAGGTGAGGTTGATAGGCGCAGCCATAATTGCCAATGTGGGCCTGGCTCGGCGCGGTAACATCCCCTCGAACACTAGGCGATAGAGCACGAGCGGCAGCATAAAAAAGTAGATGGTGATACAGATGGCAACAATGGTTTCAGAAAATAGCGTTAAACCAAATTGGGAACCTGCGAGCGAGCTACTGATCACGCCAACAGGATAGAGAAACCAACTCGGCACAATGTTGGACATTTTAAAGTTGCGAAGTTGAAAGCCAAAGAACAGCACCATCATGGTTAAGTGCAGCATTAACGCTGCGAACCAAAGCGGGTAGGCGATAATAGGAGAGATGATCGCCAGATAGTCACACAAGATGAGCAACGCCATACTCATCGGTGCCATTAGACTGCCACTAAGAGGGTGGCGAATGTCATTCATGAAGGCATGGTAGTTCGAATACTTGATCAGAACGGGAGTCAGTAGCAGTGCGCCGGCAAACGCAAAATAGGGCCTAAGTATGTCACCAACGTCGGGCATATAGAGTGCCCATGCTTGCCCAAGGCCTATCATGCCAAGTGCCAAAGAAGACTGAGAAGGAGGGACGTTGTGAAATTGTGTTAGGCGTTTCCAGTTCACCGGATTTCCGTTTCTATTGTGCGTGAGTATTGCGGATTGATTGAGGGCGAATGGTATCAAGCCAAACGGTTGCCAAGCAAGTGTTGACGAACGTTAGCGTGATTTCGCCGCACAAGTGGTCATTATACCTGTGGTTAGCGTTAGCCCAATCGATAATCGTGCAAAGTTGAATTGCACTTTTGTGAGAAAAGTTCAACTTTTAATCGATACACGAGAAAATAGTGCCGCATAAAACTTGCGAACTGGCCGAAATCGACCATAGTTAAAGTGTAAGGCAAATGACCCGACCCGCATGGAGGAAAATACCGCCTTACCTACAATTTGGATGGATTCAACAAGTCAATTCAGTAGCCTCGTTTTTAGATCTCGAAGCAGACATAGACTTCAAGATTCGCAGACTCACGATTGAGTAACGAGGGATAGGGCGCACAACCAAGTGCGCCTTTTGTCGTTTAGGAACCCGTTAAACGAATGTTCTCGTCGATTCTAGTGGGGTATTGCTAGAAACCGCCAATCGTTTGTGTTTATGATCACAGAGATTCTTGGGATTGATAAAAAACGCCAACCTTGATCAGGTTGGCGAGGGGCGATTGACGTTGCTAGATGTTAGAAGTGGCGAGAGCGACTAGACCGTCTCTTTCTCCCAGCTCTTAAACGGCTGCTTCATTAGCATCGAATTATAGTACCGGCTCTGGCCGGTGACTTCGTCGCCGAGCCAGACAGGTTTGTCGAAGGATTCGTCTTCAGAGCCGAGTTCGACTTCTGCTACGGTGAGCCCTTCGTTGTCGCCATAAAACTCATCGACTTCAAAGGTGTGTTGCCCTGCGCTGACCAAGTAGCGGGTTTTGTCTATTACACCAGGCTCACAGATGGCGAGGAGGGCGTTTGCTTCTTCAACGCTGATTTCACGTTCCCACTCAAAACGGCTAGCACCGCTGTCACTGCCGATCCCTTTGACGGTCAAAAATCCTTTGTCGCCTTTTACGCGAACTCGCACAGTACGTTCAGGAACGGAACAGAGATAGCCTTGGATGATGCGTGTTGCTCTATGGGCATCTTTTCGGTATTGGTCACTTTGGACCAGAAATTTTCTTTCGATTTCAATCATGCTAGGGCTCCTAGTTCGCCAACGGTTTGTTGATCATGCCAATCACGCGTTTGATCGCTTGAAGGTAGTTGATGTTTTCCACTTGAGTCAGACCGACATCGCTCAAGGTTTGCTTAATGTCTTCTATTTCAGTGGATTCTGAGTTGATGGTACAGATTTTTGCGCCATTGACGAGCACTTCACCGTATTCACAAATGGTGTCATTGACCATGTAGCCAAAGCGGTGTTTGACCACATTGACCGCTTGAAGGTCTGGATGTGCATCGATAATTGCGAGGAACTCATCCAACGTATAAGTCTCTTGTTTAAGAGTGGGCATCTCAACTTTAAACGCAGGGAATACTTCGGTCTCAAGCTGCGCGGCGGGGATAGGGAACTCACCTTTCATTAGAGGATTCCACTGCTCCAAGCCATCGACCGTTTGTACATAGGTTTTGATATCCATCTTGCCGTCGCGAATTTTGGTGTTATTGACGTCGTTGGTGCGAGACAAAATATAGATTTCGGCGCTGGTGCGCTCCCACACCTTTTCAGGTACAGGGACAGAGAGCCTTGCCATACGTGCTGCAGGCGCTGCAAAGTCTTGCCCAAAAGAGCGAAATTCAAAACGGGGTTTAGACACTTCACCAATGACCATTTTATCACTCATTCGATTTCTCCTTGATGTTCGATAGTGTGTTCGTGTCTTTTTAGACTAGCGCCACTGTGGCAAGAAAAACTGTGATCGAAATAGTAAAAGAACGAAATTAATCTGACACATATTTGTTTTTGACATGTCAGTTGTTAACTAATAAGTCCTAACCTTCTGTTTAATAAGGGTTGAGGTGATTAGTCTCTCCGTTACTGAAAAGTTAAATTCGTGATCGGAGATAAAATTGTCATATTTAGTTGGGTCTCAAAAGTTTGAAATTGATTTCGATCAATATTTATCCGCTGTGCTGGTGAGATTCTATGAGGGAAGAAATAACGATAATAAAATGACCGAAACAAAAGGATCTCGATATGGAAAAAATTCAGCATTGGCATCCAGGAAAAGATGCCGACCTACCCGACGAACCTGTAGTGGATAACACCCCATCGACACCGGTTCACGATCCGTTAGACATGTCACAATACAAAATGGGCAAAGTGGTCGAGCGTCCGCCAACGAAGGCTGGCCTTGCGATGAAGAAGTGGGGGCTACCCGCTGCCGTTATCAGTTTTGTGCTGTTTAGCTTTGTGTTTAATTTTGAGTCTTTGGACCAAAAAGCGCAGTACATGCTAGGGCTGTTTGTCGCCTGTATCGTATTGTGGATTTCAGAGTCTATCCCCAATTACTTAACGTCGATCGCCTTGATTGTCAGTGTGATTTTGTTAGAAATAGTGCCGCAAAAGGCTGCGCTCGCGGTACTTGGTCACCAAATTATCTGGCTTAATATTGCGGCATTTATTCTCGCCTCGGCCTTGGTCAAAACCAAGTTGGCAGAGCGGGTCGCGCTGCTGTTTATCGTTAAGTATGGTAAGAATGCAGGGTCGATATTCCTCAGTTTTATTGCGGTGAACTTGATTCTCAGTGCTTTTATCAATGCGACGGCGGCCAAAGCGGCGCTACTGATGCCGATCTTTATGGTGGTCTCGGCGGTGTATGGCGCCACGGGTGAGAAGAGCAACAACTTCGCGCGTAACTTGATTCTGCATAACTTGCTGATGATCAATGCCGGTTGTAACGCCTTCTTAACCGGTTCTGGTGCAAACCTAGTTGCGGCGGGCATGATGGTCGGTGCTGGTGCGTCACTCTACTATTTCGATTGGTTGCTGGCGGGTTTGCCGATCACTATCGCACTGGGCATCTTTACCTACATTATTGGTGTGAAATTTATTTTCCCACTGACGAAGGAAGACGAAACACCGAAGCTTGAAGGCGGAATGGAGTCCATCCAGAACGCGCTTGAGAAACTGGGTAAAGTGCATTGGGATGAGATCAAAGCCGCTGCTATCTTCTTAACCGTATTGGCATTTTGGGCGACCGACAAACTGCACGGCATTCACCCAACGATGGTGGCTTTGATTGGTTCTATCATCATGCTAGCCCCTCAAACCAAGCTGATTACTTGGAACGACGTTGATTTACCTTGGCACTTGTTGATCTTCTCCGCAGGCGCGTACGCGATTGGTGCTGGTCTTTCGGCCACTAAAATCATGGAGATTGCGATCTCAAACATGATGGACGCACTGGGTATGGAGAGCATGAGTTACTTTGCGCTCTACAGTATCCTCACGGGCATCTTTATCGCCTCACACTGGATTTTCCAGAGTAAAACCATGCGCACGGTGATATTTATCCCGATTGTTATTGGTATTGCGCAGGCGATGAACTACGACATCCTTTCGCTTGCGCTACCTGTCGCTCTGTGCATCAACGTGTGCTGGACGTTTCCGTTCAACTCTAAGCCAGCGGCGCTGTTGTACGGCACCAACAAGTACACTATGGGCGAAACGTGGCGTTATGGCTTGTGGACCAGTATCTTCACTTGGCTATTAATGCTAGTGGCTGGACAAACTTGGCTGATGTGGATCGGCATCTCTCCGGGCTTTTTCTAACCTTTTCCCTCTGACTGAGCGCGCGTCAGGCGCGCTCATCCCCTTATAAGATTCTATTCCAGGCCACTGGAAGGGCCGCCCTCGGCCCGAGGAGACATAATGAAAACAAAATTTAGCTTTATGAACACCACCCATCAGCTCAAACGCAACATTGACGCCTTTTACGATTTACTCGGCGATTCTACCGATGTGTTTCGCATCATCCTCAAACTCTATCTCGCCAATAGCGTTGCACCGAGCAAAGATAATGAAACCCAAATCGAGCTGCGTTTTGAGCAGTTGAGTCGAATCGAAATTTCAGCCGATAACCTGCGCCGTGATGTTGAAAGCATTCTGTATGAGAAAACGTTAGTCCCAGATCTTCGCAGTGATTTGCTCAAACTGATTGAAGGGGTCGATGTGTTGATTAACTTGCAACAAGCATCGGCGTTTAACCTTATCAATGAAAGACCCACGATTCCCCAAGCCTACCATGATGATTTTCTGGAACTGCAAACCACAGTGGCCCAGTGCTGCGAACATCTGATCCAGGCGTGCCGCGCGTTTATGCGCGATCAGAATCAGGTCAGAGACCATGTCCACAAGGTGATATTTGTTGAAAGTGAGGCGGACAAACTGAGTACACGCATGAAACAAAAGGTTTTTTCCTCCGAACTGGAATTAGCACAGAAGATCCACATTCGCTACTTTATCGAGCGAATTGATAATGTCGCAAATTTTGCAGAGGACATTGCTGACTCCCTGGTAATTTACGCCATTAAACGCTCATTGTAGGGGGCGCTATGGATATCCTCATTCTGATTTTTCTATCAAGCGGCCTATTTTTAGGTTGGGCATTAGGGGCAAACGATGCTGCTAATGTCTTTGGCACCGCCGTTGGCAGTCGAATGGTGAAGTTTTCCACTGCCGCGATCGTAGCGTCCATCTTTGTGATTCTTGGTGCCACCATTAGCGGTTCGGGAGCGGCGCATACGCTGGGTAAGCTTGGCGAAGTCAACGCACTTGGTGGTGCTTTTGTGGTGTCACTTTCTGCGGCTTTAACCGTGTTAGTCATGACTAAATGTGAACTGCCCGTCTCCACAGGGCAAGCGGTAGTGGGTGCGATCATTGGCTGGAACGTGTTTGTTGGGATTGATACTGACACCCAAGTTCTGATGAACATCTTATTTACCTGGGTATTGTGCCCGGTCTTGTCTGCCCTGATGTCGGTGGTGATTTATTTAGCTGTGAAAGGGTTTCTTAAACATGTAAAGCCGCATATTTTGACGCTGGACTGGTCTTCACGAGCGGCACTGATCATCGCAGGTGCGTTTGGCTCTTATAGCTTGGGTGCGAACAATATCGCCAATGTGATGGGCGTGTTCGTCAATGCGGTATCGCTCGATGAGATCACGCTGGCTTCCATCACCTTTGGCACGGCCGAACAGCTTTTTCTAATTGGTGCGATTGCCATTGCGATCGGTATCTTTACCTACTCTAAGCGCGTGATGCTGACCGTCGGCAATAGTATGATGCCGCTTACGCCGATTACCGCGGGTATTGTCGTGATGTCGCACTCCGTCGTGTTGTTTCTATTTGCCTCCGAAGGGTTAGAATACGCGTTGGCCAGTCGCGGTTTACCAACCATTCCTCTGGTCCCGGTGTCGAGCTCTCAAGCGGTGGTGGGGGCGATCATCGGTATTGGTTTGCTCAAAGGTGGGCAAGAACTTGATTGGAAAGTGCTCGGTAGAATTGCAACGGGGTGGGTCACCACGCCTCCTATTGCGATGGTGAGTAGTGTACTGCTGCTGTTTTGCTTGCAAAATATTTTCAGTCTCACTGTTTACTCCCCACTGCATTATCGCGTGAGCCCACATGTGGCTGAGGAGCTAAGTCAGCGCAGCGCGCAGGAGTGGGATTTGAGCGAGCTCTATGGTACGACTTACACCGACATTCGCTCGTTCAAAGCGGCGCTTGAGCCGTTATCTTTGAGTGAATCAGCGCAGCAGGCGGTAATTGAACTCGCCCTGCTAGAACCTATCAAAGTGGATGTATCTCTGCTGCCACACGCTTGGACAGAGAGTCTAAGCCCCGCTAGGCTTGAAGCATTGCATACCTTGGGTGCGCGAGAGTATCAACACTCATGGCAACTGCTTAAAGCGCTCACCCACACCAGCAGCGATTGGCGCGGCGCAGAAGATACGGTATTGAATAAGCAATACAACCGTCAATTGAAGCAAGATTACGCGACCTTGATTCGCTACTCGCATCAAGCCTATTGATGGGTTCTGGCAGAAGAAAAGAGGCATCCAGTGATGACATTGGCTGCCTCTTTTTACTTACGTGTCTAGGTCACTGTGGCAGGTGAGTGTCTCGAAGTGCGTTTTGCCAAAGCAGTAGGCGCTGGTGTCTTCACGTTGGTGATTGTCGTTATCTAACCATTGCTGGAATACATGGCTTAAGTCATCAAGGCTATTGATGGTGTGTTGACGCGCAGCCGGAGTGCAAAAATAGCGAATAATGTGCTGCATGTACTCAAAGCATAAGCCATTAATTTTGGAGCTGTTGTAGGCTTTGATTTTAACGTGTTCGATTGCGTGTTGGTTGAGGTATTGCTGGAAAGAGGTGTTGTCGTTAGGGGCAAAGAACTCGGCGCCTCGGTCAGTGAGCACGCGTTGTACGCTTATGCCATACTTCGCAAGAAAAGGCATGACGGTGTCCGATAGCAATGCGGTGGCGCCGTCGCTGTCACTGCTGAGCGAAAAGCGCGCAAAGGCGAAGCGGCTAAAGCTATCAATCGCCAGATGCAGGTAGACGGTGCCCAATTGGGGGAAGTAGTCGAACTTAATACTGTCTTGCACCAGAAGATCGCCCGGACATTGTGTATCGAGTTGGCCTGACGCGTTTTTTAAGCTGTTGGCTTGAATATTAAGCGCCGCAATTTGCTTTTCAGATAGGGTGACTTGGCCGCTTTCCGCTTTGACCTTAAGTGCGGTAAGACGTTTCTGTTTGGTTTCCAGATCATAACGCAGCCAAACAGAACGCACACCGTTGGGCGATATGGCGTAACCTTGTTCGCTGAGCGCTTGCGCGACTTTTTTTTGCCCTAGCTCTGGGTGTTCAAAGGTGTACTCAATCAACTTACTTTGAATCTCTTTTGCCACGCGGTTGCGTAGCAGAGGCTTGGCGCGGACCTGCTCAACGAGCGCGGCTTCTCCGCCTTGCTCATAGAGCTTTTTCAAGCGGTAATAACTGTCTCGGCTGTAGCCATAAATTTTGCACGCTTTAGATACGTTACCTAGCTCATCGGCCAGACGTAAAAACGCCAATTTAGAACGTACTGAATCATCTTTCATAGACGAGAAAAGCCCTTGTATCAATCCTTTATCGACCCGGTCAGAGCGACAAATAGTCTGTTTGATAGTAACGTTATAAGCAAAAAAAAGCAGTCAATAATCGACATTGACTGCTGCAATCTATGTTTTCAATCACAGAGTTTACGCTGGGAGAGACCTTTCACTCGCTGGGCTGAGCTGCTCAAAGATGAGGGCGCTGACATCCTCTTTAAGCATCCAATCTTGCACATCGATTTGGATAAGCCTTGTCTGTTGGCTAAATACCGACTGTTGGTAATAGCTCAGTACTTGTGAGGTAATGTGTTGATAAACGGCTAAGCGTTTCACGACGGTGTTGGGATTGTCATCACTGCGCTGCTCAAGTGGTTCGCCGGTGATATCGTCAACTCCGCTACGTTTTGGTGGATTATAGATAAGGTGATAACTGCGCCCGGACGCAGGGTGAATTCGCCGACCGCTGAGTCTTTCAATAATGCACGCATCTGGCACATTGAGCACCACGATCTTATCGATGTTTATGCCAGCTTGATGAAGCGCTTGTGCTTGCTCAACGGTGCGAGGGAAGCCATCCAAAAGATAGCCTGATTGGCAATCTGGTTGGGCTAATCGCTTGGCAAGTAATGACAAGACGATATCGTCATCAATCAGTTTGCCTTTCGCAATGGTCTCTCTAATGGCTTTTGCTTGCGGTGTTGGTTGCTGACACTCAGCTCGCAATAAATCCCCGGTTGAAATTTGCGTAATGCCTAAAGTGTGCTCAATCACTTGCGCTTGTGTGCCCTTTCCAGAGCCGGGAGGGCCGATGATGATCATCTTCATGGGAGGCCTCCTACTTGCCACAAAAGGTGGGATCAAAGTTATAGACATACGCGGTTTTGGTGATGGAATCGGGGGCGACCCACTGCTTCATCCCTTGCATGGCTTCAAACAGCGCCTTGGAGCGGTGGACCACTTTTCGGCTGTAGCTTGCACTGTTATCTTCGTAGCTAAATGAAATTTCAGCGACGACAGGTTTCTCGTTTTTACCAGGTTGATTGAGATACCATAATGTCAGATCAAATTCGGCATCTAATTTGCCTAGATCCACTTCAAGACCACTATAGACACGCTCATAAATGGTCAGGTTACCCACTTTTTTAAGGGGTAGGGCATCACTTAGCGCATAGCGATCAGCAAAGCCACTAAAGCGTTGGTTAATGTGCCCGAGTGAGTCGATGACATCATGGTTAGTAAACTTAGTTGAGGCGCTATAGATGGCGCGAAATGTATTGTGACGATTGGCGCTGACGTCGAGCTCCATTTTGGATTTGGCGCTAGGCTCGCTGGACGTCACGTCGTCAAAGCCGACAATGTACCGGTCAGGGCTACGAAATTTTAATGATACGGACGATTTACTATCCACGCGCTCTCGATATGAGTAGCCGTTTGCGTTGAGCATACATTCGCCCGGCACGTCATAAAAAGAGACACTTCGCTGCTTTTTTAGTGTCATGGCGTCGGATGTTGGTCTGTCGATAGAGGTGCGAATCACCGACTCTAATTCTTGAACAAAACGCGCGACATCTTCTGCTTCACTGGAAAACTGAAAGCGTTGATGCTCAAGCATTAACTTGTATTCACGGGAGGTAACCTCAGGATTTGCAAGGGCAGCAGCGCTCGCGAATAGGCTTAACAATCCAAGAGTGTGGAGTTTCATAACGCCTCCTTGTTGGCGATGGTAGGATTGCAGACTATGTTAGAAAAATATGCAGAGTAAAAACTGGATCTAAATAATAAATCCGAACTTAATCTGACATTTGTGTCTATTTTGTGACCGCGATACGTTGTGCGCTATCTGTTTTCGCTAAGGTCTCTCATTGTGTCTTCCACTGCGAATCATTTTTTAATCCGCGTATACAAACGGGGCTTTTTAGTTACTTTGGGTTTTGGCGGCAGTTTAAGGACGCCTTTTTGCAAAATCAGGTTGTTGGGGTAGGTGATGATGTGGCCCTTTTCGTGTTTGATGTGGACATGAAAAGTGGTGATGTCGACAATCACTCCGGTGACGTCCTCATCTTTATCGATCACTTTGACCAAATCGCCGACGCGGTATGGGAAGACAAAGAAAATCAAAAAGCTGGCAGTGACGTTACTGAGTATCGACCACTGAGCAAACAAGGCGACGCCGAGCACAGCGAAAATCGACGAGAGAAACAGCGAGACATCGCCATATCCAATCCCTGAGGCAATCAAAAACAGCGAAATAAACACAAAGTAGAGGGCAATGTTCAAGCCGCGAATGATAAAAAAGGTGCGATTATTTTTCGCCTGCTTTTTACGCGCCATGGCGTGAATGGTTTTCACTAGGATGTGTTTGATGAGCTTTAAGGCGATGAATAGAAGGAAGGCGAACAGAAGTTTACCAAGAAGCGATTCAGAGACGTTGAAGCCGAAAATTTGCATAGTGTCAGTAATGTCGTTGGGTTAAGCCGTGAGCACAGTGGAGCCATGATGTGGCAATCCGGTCTCCTTGTCTAGCGATACGGGTTTGGCTCACAAACGCCGAATAAATAGAGCAGAACGGATGTTCAAGGTTGCTATCACTGAGCGCGGAGGAGGCATGCGCTCAGTGATGGGCAAAAGAGGTGATTCTTAGCGAAATATCACGACTCGTTGTCGGGTTTAATGAATGTGCCGTAAATATCACTGCGGCGATGTTTGAGGTTGGTGACTGAACCTTCGGTGTTGAGCTGCTTGAGCTTGGTCAAATCGACATCGGCGAAGATGATCATCTCGGTGTTGGCGCTCGCTTCGGTTAAGGTCGCGTCGTGAGGGAAATAGATGTCGGACGGCGAGAAGACCGCAGACTGAGCATATTGAATATCGACATTATCGACTCTTGGCAAGTTGCCGACACTGCCGCCAATGGCGACATAACATTCATTTTCAATCGCTCGAGCTTGAGAGCAGATCCGCACTCGCTGGTAGCCGTTTTTGGTGTCGGTCCAGAAAGGCACAAAGATGATTTGCACGCCTTGTTCGGCCATCATTCGGCCCAGCTCTGGGAATTCACTGTCATAGCAGATCAAAATGCCGACTCGACCAGCATCGGTGTCGAACACTTTCACATTGTCGCCACCATCAATCACCCAGTCTTTTTGCTCGTGCGGGGTGATGTGAATTTTGTATTGCGCGTCAATGTCGCCATCACGGTGCAGCAGATAGGAGACATTGTAGAGCTGATCGTCTTCCACCACTGGCACACTGCCGGCAATGATATTGATGTTGTACGTGACGGCCATTTGTGAGAAGCGGTTTTTGATCTCTTCACTGAAACTGGCGAGAAAACGAATCGCTTCGACGGAGTTTTGGCCAGTCTGCAAGCCCATTAACGGGGCATTAAAAAACTCTGGGAACAGCGCGAAGTCCGCTTTGTAGTTAGAGAGAGAGCTGACAAAGTATTCGGCCTGGTCCATCAAATCGTCGAGATCGCGCATGGCGCGCATTTGCCACTGAATCACGCCGATGCGGACTAAGGTTTTTTCAATGTCGTGAACAGAGATGATGTCCTCTTCATAGAAGAAGTTGTCCCACTCAAGCAGGGTAGCGTAGCCTTTCGATGCGTCATCTTCAGGCAGATAATTACGCATCAAGCGCTTTACATCAAAATCGTTGGCCAGCTGGAACGAGAGAATTGGGTCGTGCAGTTTGCGACGTTTGACCTGATCGATGTACTCGGGCACGGTCATTTTGTCGGCGTATTTGTGATAGTTGGGGATACGTCCCCCCGCCAAAATCGCCTTGAAATTCTTGTTTCGGCACAGTTCTTTGCGCGCGTCATAGAGGCGGCGTCCTAAACGTAGGCCGCGATAATCTGGGTGGACAAATACATCCAGCCCGTACATGGCATCACCCGAGGACTGGTTTTGAATCACGTTTTGCTCGGTAATGATGTCTGTGTAGGTGTGCGGCAGAGAGAAGCGGTTGTAATCGACTTTGATCGTCAGCGCAGCGCCAACAATTTTATCGTTATCAACAATACAGATTTGCCCATCAGGAAATTGGTGAATCAGGTCCATGATGGTCATTCGTGGCCATGCGCCACCCACATCGGGAAAGACGAGGTCCATCAGCTCTGCAAGCTGAGGATAATCACCCGATTCAATTGTACGTAAAGAGAGTCTTGGAGTAGTGCTATCCATTTAATCATGTCCTTGTTACCACAACGAAATCAGCATGCCACAAGCGCGAGTTAACATAAACATAACTGATGCAAAAAGTCCCTTTAACGTTTTGAAATAAGTCACATAAAAAATATGGTTATTACGGCATGCTGAATCGGTATCCCAGTTGAAGTCCCGATGTATTTGCCCTTAGGTGGTCCTATGCAGAGCGTTATTCGAAAACTCACATGGAAGACGATTCGGCGGTAATCCCGCCCACACTCCCACGCCGATGACCCCATCTAGGGGATATGACCACGTACAGAAGCTAGGAGGCGTTATGCCACTTAATAAGATACGCAATATTGCATTTGTCGGTCAGGCAGGTAGCGGTAAAACCACGCTGATCGAAAAACTGCTCTTCACCTGCGATGCCACCACACATCTTGGCAGCGTTGAAAAAGGCGATACTGTCACTGATTTCGACGCTCAATCGATCCAATATCAACACAGCATTGAAGCGACCCCTGTTGCCCTCAGTTGGCAGCAGCACAGACTCAATATTATCGACACCCCGGGACAAGCAGAGCTGCTCGGGCGCACATTCAGTGTCTACCCTGCGGTTGAAACCACGGCGCTAGTGATTGACCCGCAGATGCCCATCAACCAAACCGCTGACCGTCTCTACGCCTTTGCTAAGGCGCAGAAAAAATGTCAGATGATCATCATCAACAAGCTGGATAATCATGGTGATAGGCTTGAGCAAGTGATGGAGATGATAATAGAACATTTCGGTGATTACTGTTTGCCGATTAACCTGCCTTCCCGTGATGGTAAGACAGTCGTCGATTGCTATTTTGAGCCCAACTATGAACAATCAACACTGCTTACCGATGTCGAAGCGGCGCACGAAACCTTGATTGATCAAGTGATCGAAGTCGATGAAGAGCTGATGGAACTCTACCTTGAGCAAGGTTCAGAGTTGACGGCGGGTCAACTGCATGACCCTTTTGAAGAGGCATTGCGTACCGGGCACGTTATCCCGATCTGTTTTGTTTCTGCTCAAACCGGAGCTGGTGTGGAATTGCTGCTGCGTACGCTCAGTGAAATTATGCCCATGCCAAACGAAGGTAACCCGCCGCTGCTCGTCAAACAAGGTAAACAAGTGCGCGTCGATTGTGAGACCTTGTCGCACAGCGTGGCACACGTCTACAAAGTGAGCGTTGACCCTTATATGGGCAAACTGGCCTATTTACGAGTGTTCCAAGGTGAAATTAATGCCGGAAGCCAACTCTTTATAGGCGATGGTAATAAACCGTTCAAAGTTGGGCATCTCTATCAGTTGCAAGGCAAAGAGCGGCGCGAGATTTCAAAAGCGTTAGCAGGGGATTTCTGCGTGCTCGCGAAAGTCGATGAGCTGGAGTTTGATGCGATTGTTCATGACTCTCATGATGAAGATGGCGTGAGCCTAAAAACGCTCGATTTCCCTGACTCTATGTACTCTCTGTGCCTCAAACCGACCAAGCGTGGCGACGAGCAAAAACTGGGTGACGTACTGAGCAAAATCGCCAGTGAAGATCCCTCTCTGCGGATTGAGCACCGCGCCCGCACCAATGAGACCATCATCAGCGGTCAAGGCGAGTTCCACCTTAAAGTTGCGCTGGAGAAAATGGAGAGCGTCTACAAACTGCAAGTGGAAACCAGTCAACCTAGCGTTGAGTACTTTGAAACCATCACCAAGCCAGCGCAAGGCCATTACCGACACAAAAAACAGAGTGGTGGCGCGGGGCAATTTGGTGAGGTAAGTTTGTCGGTTCGACCGCTGCCGCGCGGCGCGGGCTTTGCCTTTGTCAATAAAGTGGTTGGCGGCGCGATTCCTACCTCGTTGATCCCTGCGGTTGAAAAGGGTATCCGTCAAGCGCTAGAAGAGGGTGCGATCTCAGGCAATCCTATTCGTGATATCGAAGTGACTGTGCACGATGGAAAATATCACTCGGTGGACTCCAAAGAGATCGCGTTTGTCATCGCAGGGAAAAAGGCGTTTCTTGATGCTGTCAATCAAGCGGATCCGATTGTGCTTGAGCCTATCGTCCAGATGGAGTTGCAAATTCCTACTCAAAACGTCGGCGATGTGTCGGGCGACCTGTCGGGTAATCGCGGTTTGATTGAGGGGACGGTGCCAATTGACGGTAACTTCACGCGCTTGCAAGCCAAGTCACCGGTTAATGAGCTGCAAGATTACGCGCGCCGTCTACGCGCCCTCACCGGAGGCGAAGGCAGCTTTAGCATGACGCTCAGCCACTACGAGCCAGCGCCGGTTCAAGTGCAGCAGCAGGTATGCCAATCGTCGAACGCCTAAATGGGTGGAGTTCAAGTTGAAACGAGCGCCAACCTGAGTTGGCGCTTTTTTTGATTCTGAAGTTTTGGCTCTGAAGTGAATGCGGTTACCGACAAGCCCTTGGGTTGGCTAGGCGTGATTACTCACACGGCACATCGAAAATCAGCGCTTCCACGCTGGTGGGGTGGAGTATGTCTTGTGGATCCACATGGAACTTACGCGACATCATGGTATTGAACATGCGCCAGTGATTGAGTAAACACTGCTGATAATCACTGGTTTCATCTGCCCAAGTTTCTTTCATAAATGGGGTCAGGCTAGCGGCGCCGTGGGCAAACATCATCATCAGCCACTTCATTTCCAAAATCTTAATGGGTGCCTCAGGGTGCGCTTGGTTGTACTCGGTTTCGAGCGATTTGACGATGTTCTCAATTTCACCACTGTTATCGATAAAGTAATCAAACAGCGCATCTTCTTGGCGCACGGCGTCTGCGATCAGTTGGATCGGTTGCTTGAAGTGCAACATATTTGCCAACAAGTGGACCGCAAAACGATAGAGCTGCACATTCGGCGGTGCCCCTTCGGGCATGTTGTCCAAGATGGCACGCATGTACTTTTCCATGTAACGGTGCAGGCCGTCGCTGATGGCGTACCAAATTTGTTCTTTGCTGCCGAAATGATGGCGGATCAGGCTATGAGACACGCCAGCTTTTTCACTGATATTACGTAGCGACACGCGTTCGTACCCCAGCTCACAAAACAGCTCAGTGGCGATGTTCATGATTTCACATTTGGTTTGCTCAGCGTCTTGTGCGCTGCGTCTACCTTGTTTTCTTTCTGTCATCGTTTTCTTTCATACATCTGCAACAGTGCAGTTTTACCAGATCTTAGTTCATCTTTCATTAAGCGGCGTGCCAAACCGCGACACTATAACAAATTTTATATTGTACGTGTGGAAAATAAATATTGATCCCGCCAATAAAACTCATATACTGCACGGGTGTGTAATAAATCGTGATGTGATAATAATGGATACATCGATACAGTCTATGCCTACCTTGGCAAAGTTCGCGCTTGTCGCTGCGGTGAGTTCGTGGATAGCCGGGTGCAATCCCGCTAATTCAGAGGTCACCAACCCCGTGGTCAAACCCGTTAAACTTCTGGAAGTGCCTGATTTGGACAAAAAGCGTTTTGACTCGTTTATTGCCAATATTGATGCCACTGACCGCGCGGAGTTGTCCTTTCAAGTCGCCGGTGAAATTGACACCTTGGCAGTACGTATGGGCAGTGAAGTGAAAAAAGGCCAGGTATTGGCCGAGCTTGATGACACCGATTACCGATTGGCCTACGACGCGAAACTGGCCCAGTACCAGTTGGCCAAAACCGCTTACTTGCGCGCCAAACAACTGCACGAGAAGAAGCTCATCAGTGTGGATACGTTTGATCAAAGTGAGACAGAATACAAAGCCGCCTCCGCCGCCCTAGAGCAGGCAAAGACAGATCTTGAATACACGAAGATCGTCGCCCCTTTTGACGGGGTGGTGTCGCTCACGTTCAGCAAAGAGAATCAAGTGGTTGCGGCGAATCAAGTGGTCCTCAATGTCATCAATAACGATGTGCTGGATGTGGTGTTCACCATTCCTGTGAGCTACGCCGAGCGCTATGGTTTGTCTCATATTGGTTCTTCTGACTTTGTGTTAGTGATGGATAGTCACCGTGACGTGATGATTCCTGCCCAATTCAAAGAGATTTCGACCGAGCCAGACAGCGACACCAACAGTTACCGCGCAAGCCTGACATTCACTCGCCCTGAAACGCTTAATTTGCTGCCGGGGATGACGGGTCAGGTGAAACTGCACAACGCGAAGTTGCAAGGTCAGTTTGCTATTGATGACAGTGCCTGGGTGAGCCGCGATCAGCATCATGGTGAGTTATATCGTTTTGATGACCAAACCCAAACGTTGGAAACTGTGCAAGTGTTGGTGGATGCGCAAGGCCATATTACCTCGGGTCTTAACCAAGGAGACTTGATTGTGCAAGCCGGAGTGGAACGCTTGATGCCCGGTCAACAAGTCAAAGCGTGGACCAAAGAGGGAGGTATCTGATGAAGTTTTCTCATCTTTCATTGGTAGTGATGGCGGCCAGTCTGACGGCAGCATGCACGCCAGACAATGCGCATCGTCCGCGCCATGATCTGTTGGTAGAGACGTACGAAGTGAACCACTCCGTCGAGAGTCAATTTCGCAATTTCAATGGCCAAGTGATGCCCGCAGAACTGACACCACTCTCTTTTCGTTTAGATGGCGAAATCAGTGCCATGTTGGTGAAAGAGGGTGACAGTGTCACTAAAGGTCAGGTGGTTGCGCTGCTCGATGATTCGAAAGAGAAGCAAGCCTTGATTGATGCTCAAGTTCGCTACGAGTTGGCGCTTAAACAGCAAAAACGCGGTGAGAACCTGCGCCAAGAGAACATGATTTCGAGCGCGGAGCTTGATCAATTGAGCGCCAACTTACAACTGGCGCAGGCAAACTTGGGCTTGGCAAAGGCACAAATGCACTATACACGCTTGAAAGCGCCGTTTGATGGTGTGATTGCGTCGGTTGAGAAGAAGAAGTTTGAAAACGTCACGCCGGGCGAGTCGGTGGTGTCACTGTATCAGTCGGATAATGTCTACGTGAAAATCGAAGTGTCCGATTCTGTGCTCGCCATGCTAAATCCGACCGTGAATGCTAAGCAATATCAACCTGTCGCGACCTTTTCTGGCTTAAGTGGCAGTTATCCGATGCGTTATCTTGAGCACACCAGTGAGCTTCACCCGCAAACACAAACTTACCAATTATGGCTGAGCATGCCCGCGTTGGATCAGCGGTTACTTCCGGGCACCAGCGCCAAAATTTCCGTCGATTTGGTCAAAGCGGGTTTGAGTCAAATCAACGCGTACCAAGTACCGATGACGGCCATTGATGCCGGGCGCGATCAGCAAGCCTTTTATGTCTGGAAACTGGAAGATGGCAAGGCGCATCGCTACGCCATCAATGTGGACCAAATTACAGGACAAGGCGCGCTGGTGGCCAGTGGTATTGAGCAAGGCGATGTATTAATCAACTCCAACCTACGCAAATTACGAGAAGGCATGGACATTTCAGGAGCGCAGCTGTGAGTATTGCCGAATATTCAATCAAGAACAAAGTGATCAGTTGGTTGTTCCTGATCATCTTAGCCGTGGGTGGCTACACCTCTTTCATGGATTTAGGCCGCTTGGAAGACCCGGCTTTTACGATCAAAGACGCCATGATTATCTCCACCTATCCGGGCGCGACGTCACAAGAAGTCGAAGAGGAGCTGACGTATCCGCTGGAGAAAGAGATTCGTCAACTGCCGTATATCGATAAAATCACCTCGACCTCGTCCAATGGCATGTCACAAATCACCGTGAGCATGGAAATGGAATACGGACCGGATGAATTACCGCAAATCTGGGATGAAATGCGTCGCAAGATCAATGATTTGAAGCCCAATCTGCCCAGTGGCGTCACTTCTGTTCAGATCATTGATGATTTTGGTGATGTCTACGGTGTCATGTTGATGTTGACCGGTCAGGATTACGACTACATCGAACTGAAACGTTACGCCGATTATTTACGCCGCGAACTGGAGTTGGTGTCTGGGGTGGGCAAAGTTGCGATCAGTGGTGATCAGCAAGAGCAACTGTTTGTTGAGATTTCTTTGGAGCGATTGGCGGCATTGAATCTTGATTTGAACTCCGTGGTGAGCTTGCTCGACCAGCAAAACAGCGTGCAATCGGCGGGGGAAATCATGGTCAATGGTCAAGTGCTGACCATTCGACCGAACGGTTCATTGACCTCTGAGCAAGAACTGCAAGATTTGATCATTCATGGCCGAGATACGGGGAATCTGATCCGTCTCAAGGATGTCGCGACCATTAGTCGTGGCATTGAGGAGAAACCGACCAATGTGCTGACCTTCAATGGTGAACCTGCGATCAACCTAGCCATCTCTTTTGGCGCGGGCGTCAATGTTGTCGAAGTAGGCAAAGCCTTGCAGGCGGAGTTGTCAGCGCTTGAAACCATCAAACCTGCGGGTGTGGATATCCACTATTTCTACAATCAAGCGGCGGAAGTAGAAAAGTCCGTCGATGACTTTATTGTCAGCTTAGGCCAAGCCGTGGCGATTGTGATCGTGGTACTGCTATTTGCGATGGGGCTGCGTAGCGGGTTGATTATTGGCGCTGTGCTGCTGCTGACCGTGCTCGGCACCTTCATTATGATGAAGCAAAATGACGTTGAGTTGCACCGAATTTCGCTAGGGGCACTGATCATTGCGCTCGGTATGCTGGTGGACAACGCTATCGTGGTGGTTGAGGGGATTTTGGTCGGTCTCAAGCGCGGTAAATCTAAGCTTGAAGCGGCCACCGACATTGTCAAACAAACCCAGTGGCCATTGCTTGGTGCGACGGTCATTGCGATTACCGCGTTTGCTCCGATTGGATTGTCCGAAGATGCAACAGGCGAGTTTATGGGTTCTCTATTTTGGGTACTCTGCTATTCGCTGTTCTTAAGTTGGGTGACGGCCTTGACCCTCACGCCATTCTTGGCTGACTTGTTGCTCAAAGAAGCGCCGCAAAGTGACGACAAGGACGCTGACCCATACCAAGGGGTATTGTTTGCCATCTTTGGTGCGAGCCTTAAATTCGCCCTGCGTTTTCGTTGGTTGACTGTCGCCAGCATGATTGGTCTGTTGGTGGTCGCGGTCGGAGGCTTTGGCCTGGTTAAACAGCAGTTTTTCCCACCGTCCAACACGCCGATGTTTTACGTCGATATGTGGATGCCGGAAGGCACCGACATTCGTGAAACCTTGCAAGAGACGCAGAAAGTTGAGCAGTTTATTCGCTCAAAAGAGAACGTCGAGTTTGTCTCGACCACGACGGGTCAAGGCTTGCAACGTTTCGCGTTGACCTACCAGCCTGAGAAAAGCTATGAAGCGTATTCTCAGCTGCAAGTGCGCACCCACGATCGCGAGTCGATGTTCACCTTGCTGGAAGAGTTAGATCAGACTCTGGCTGTGAGTTTCAACAAGCCGACATTCCAGTTTAAGCTGATGGAATTTGGGCCATCGCCTGCTTCAAAAATTGAAGCGCGTATTACCGGCCCAGATCCTCAAGTATTGCGTGATATTGCGCTGCAAGTGGAAGACGTACTGCTCCAAGATGAAGGGGCACGAAATGTGCGTCATGATTGGCGTGAACGCTCCAAGCAGTTGGTGCCGCAGTTCAACGAATCGAAGGCGCGCCGATTAGGTATCTCGAAACAAGACCTTTCCGATACGTTGCAAATGGCATTTGGCGGGAAAGCCATCGGCCTATTGCGGGATGGCACGCATATGCTGCCGATCTTGGCTCGTTTGCCCGAGCAAGAGCGCATTGATTTTGAATCGTTAGCCAATGTCAAAATTTACAGCCCCACGTTGCAAACTTACGTGCCAGTGGAGCAGGTGATTGACGGTGTTGCATTGGATTGGCAAGAGCCGCTCATCCAGCGTCGAGACAGAAAACGCACCTTGACCGTACTCGCCGATCACGATGTGTTGGGTCATGAAACACCGGCCAGCCTTTTTGCCCGCATACAACCGAAAGTGGAAGCACTGCCGTTGCCACAGGGTTATGAGATCTCTTGGGGCGGCGAGTATGAGTCATCAAAAGATGCCCAGCAGGCCTTGTTTGGTTCGTTGCCGATGGGCTACTTATTGATGTTCATCATCACTATGCTGCTGTTTAATTCGCTGCGTAAGCCATTGGTGATCTGGTTTACCGTGCCGCTCTCGATTATCGGGGTGTCGATTGGCTTACTGGCGACGGATATGCCGTTCAGTTTCACCGCGTTTCTTGGGTTACTGAGTTTGAGTGGCATGATTTTGAAAAACGGCATTGTGTTGCTCGACCAAATCAACATAGAACTGTCGGCAGGCAAAGATCCTTATCAAGCGGTGTTTGACAGTGCCATTTCCCGTGTGCGCCCGGTCAGTATGGCGGCATTAACCACCATTCTTGGCATGATTCCACTGGTGTTTGACGCCTTCTTTGGCTCAATGGCTATCACCATTATGGCAGGGCTTGGCTTTGCGACGGTACTCACGTTAATTGTAGTACCGGTACTTTTTGCCCTCTTATATCGAATTAAACCATCCACTGCCGGATAGTGAACCATACCTTGATTCGATAGTTAGGCAGCCCGGGGTTAAGCCGGGCTTTTTTACGCACTTAGAATGGGTTGGCCTGGCATTCGACCAACCCAACGGGTGCTTGCGAGCGATCTATGCCTGCTATAGAGTGGGCTAAGAGCATGATTCGAATTCACAAGGACAGAGTATGAAAACCATAGGCGTGATTGGCGGCATGAGTTGGGAGTCAACGGCAACCTACTACGCGCAGCTCAACCAGGGAGTGAAAGCCGCGCTTGGTGGTTTGCACTCCGCAAAAGTGATTATCCACAGTGTCGACTTTGCACAAATTGAAGCGTTGCAACACCAAGGTGAGTGGGAGGCAACGGGGGGGATATTGGCGCAGGCAGCGCAATCGCTCGAACGTGCTGGCGCCGATTTTTTCATCATAGCGACCAACACGATGCACAAGGTGGCGGAGCAGGTTGAGCGCGCCGTGTCGATTCCTCTCTTACACATTGCCGATGCAACGGGGCGTGCACTTCAGGCGCAAGGTATCGAAAAAGTGGGATTACTCGGCACCGCATTTACGATGGAACAAGCGTTCTACAAACAAAGGTTAACGGATAAATTTGGTATTGAGGTGTTGGTGCCCAACGGCGTGCAGCGCCGATTGGTACATGACGTGATTTATCAAGAGCTCTGCTTGGGAACGCTCAATCCACGCTCGAAAAACGATTATCACACCATTATTGATGAGTTAGCGGCAGCCGGCGCACAAGGGGTGATTCTGGGCTGCACCGAAATAGGATTGTTGGTCAAACAGCAAGACACCTCAGTGGCTTTATTCGACACCGTCGCCATTCACGCGGCAGAAGCGGTGGCAATGGCGCTTGAGGAAGGCTCGCTTTAGACAGCGAATTCTTGAGGCTAAGTAGGCCGTCTGTTACGACGGCCTCAATTGAGCAGAGTTACAAATCAATGTGAAAAATCGAGGTTGTGCCGCTGACTTCATTGCCGACCGCGATAAAGTGCTCGCCAGCTCGAGTGAAATAATGAATCGACTCAGGGCCTAAATCACCGGCTTTAGGGTTGTAGGTCTCGTTGTCACATTCTCCCTCATCGACTTTGGTGCAGACAGGTTGGTTAAAATCACGCGGGTTCACATAGTGAAGGAACATCGCATCGTTAGGGTCCGTGACGTCATACACCATGATACCGCCTTGACGTTCTAAGCCAATAAACGCGTAGTGACGGTCGTTAATCTGAGCCACTTCGATCGCTTCAGGTTCGACGCCCTTATCATCACTGCGGTCGTCTGCACTGTCGTTGTTGTCATTGGTGCTGTTGAAGTGCTCCGGCTGCGTGGCGAAGACAATCTGTGCAAATTGATCGCCACTATCGTAAACGCGTTCGCCTTGCTCATTCCAAATAGAAAACGATCGCGCGCCAAACGCCTCGACAACCTCATCTTTCTGTAACGTCTTACCTGGGTCGATCACCTTTAATCGTGCGAGCTGCTGATTATCTTTTAACGCGAGAGTCAGAGGATGATCGTCACTCACCTTGAGTTTTTTGCCTCGTAATTCATCGCTATACGCGATACAAAAATCGACTTTTGAACCATAATCAGCGGTGCCAGAGTAATCGTCGCCATCCCATTGG
Organism: Vibrio sp. R15-SG3-ISO1A; assembly: GCF_059833955.1. Classification (NCBI taxonomy): domain Bacteria; kingdom Pseudomonadati; phylum Pseudomonadota; class Gammaproteobacteria; order Vibrionales; family Vibrionaceae; genus Vibrio; species Vibrio sp. R15-SG3-ISO1A. Next base: position 20,739 of record NZ_JCBDGH010000083.1, on the reverse strand, counting down.
TAGCCCTTGGTATCGCATTGCTGTTGAGTGCTATCGAAACCATACTCGCGGCCATCCCCTTCGTTCGCCGTGATGATATAGCTGACGCCATCGACTGAATAGGTGGCAATGGAGTCGGGCATATAAAGGCCAACCAACTGTGGGTAGGATTGAAAATAACCGAGCCTTTTATCTTTATTTGAAGCATCAAGAGTGGCAGTAGACCATGATTTGCCGCCCAGTCCATAAATGGCCTCAACTCGGCGTGTGGTTACATCAATTTTAGCGAGGGCGTTGTTCTCTTGCAGCGCCACAAATAGCTGACCTCTGTCATCAAAGGCAAGGTATTCCGGCTCGAGATCTTGGGGCACGCTGGCACCCGGAGCGGAGAGTCGAACATCGCTACCCAATTCGTCGTGACGGACGCCACCTTCATTGAAATCGGTAAAGCCAATTTGCGTGACAATCGCATTGTGATAACCCGTTGAAAGGTCGATGAGGGTGACACTGCCTTCTGGATCGACGCTGTAATCGCTGTTGGGTTCTCCCTCGTTGGCGGCCGCGATATATCGACCGTCTTTGGAGAAACTCACCATATCTGGCAGTGCGCCAGCAGGGTAGGTGGTCAGCAGCTCAAAGGTATCACCGCGGTAGAGCGCGATGATGCCCGCTTCTTGCTTGATGCTGTTTTCAATCGCGACCGCGACCCATCCCTGATGCGTTGAGACACTATTGGCTGCGCCAATCTCAATGCCTGCGTGTGTCGCCGCTTGCTGAAGATCGAGTTGTGTCTTCAAACTGGGGGCATGATCATGACTAAGCGTGAGTACATCGACTTTCTTGGCCTGTGCGTTAACAACAAATAGTTGGTCAGTGCAGGCATCGTATTTGACGATTTCAGCGGCCGAGGTGGCAAACGGCGCATCGGCCGCGTATCGACCCACAAGCGTTAAACCTGCAATAGAAGTCTCACTTTGCGAAGGTGCGACAGTTGCTGTACAACTCAGCGCAGGAACAAGCGTACTGTTTTGTTCTGTAGGTGATGAGCAAGCGGAAAGGGCGGTCAACACGCCGGTGATCGCCAATGTACGAAGAGCAAAAGGCGCGGTATGAGATTGAAAAGACAAAGTAAATCCTCCTTGATGAATGTGGCTCTAGTCTAAGGAGGACTTATGAACAAACCGTGTCGCTTTTGTCTCATCAATGTGAAAGAAAAGTTGATATAGACGGATAAACCAAAGAGTGAGAGCGACTTCTAAAAACTAACTTTGTTGTTGAGTAATTAAGTGCACAAGCTCATCTTCGGTAGAGGGGGTTTTGGCAAGCTCCAGCTCGCACTCTGCACCGCCCTTAAGCATGTAGACTCGAGTCGTGCAGTGATCGTGGTGAAACCAACGACCGTCGATACACACGTCTGTATAGCAGCGAGGATCTTTTTTGAGTTCCATATGTTTCGTCCCTGTTTGGTTGTTGTTACAATTTTCAACCTAACTTGGGTTTTCTACAGAAAAAATGACCTGGCTCAAGCTTAGGGGAAATGTGGCAGACTCGCGCCGCTTGCGTTGCGAAAATGAAGGTTATAGGCTATTCATTTATTGAGGAAATCGCATAAATTGCGTAGATTCATTGCAAAAATGAAATACGCTAAACATCAAATGCTGAGTGACGGATGATAAAGGATAACGCGCAAAACTGGAGTAATGGATGAATCTAGGCCGTGGACGCTTCACTTGCTGGTGTGTACTGATGTGCCTAGTGGTCTCACTGAAAAGTTTAGCCAGTGACATAGATCATGCTCGCATTCTTGTGATCAAATCCTACGATCCCAACTTTCCTACCTACGCCGATATCTCTTATGGCTTAAACGAAGTGTTAGACCGAGATTCAGTCCTTCTCGATGTCTCTTATATGCACAGTAAACTCGTTTATGATGTCGTCAGTGTCGCCAATTATAAAAGAGCGATCTCCTACCAATTTCTCAACAGCCAGAAATACGACATGGTGATCACGGTGGACGACAATGCGCTAAGATTTGCACTCTCTGAGCGGCAAGGTCTGTTTCGTGATCTGCCGATTGTGTTTTTGGGTGTCAACAATGTCGAGCTTGCCTTATCTCTCAAAGGAGACAAGCAGGTATCAGGCGTGATTGAAGCTGTGTCATTTGATGAAAATATACAGTTTATTCACGAGGCAATGCCCCACGTGGAGAACATTCATCTGTTAGTGGATGGTACTACCACAGGGCGTGCCGACTTTGAGAAACTGTCTCGCACTATCGCAGACTACCCCGATTTTAATTGGAAGACACTCGATTTAGCGACGCTTGCTTGGGGTGAATTGATAGAGGACATGGCGTCGATTGATGCACACAACAGTGTGGTCCTGCTGATTTCGGCTTATCGAGACAAGAACAACGTGGCCCTCTCTTTTGATGAGTCGGTGCATCTTATCACTGATGCTACCACTGCGCCGATCGTCCATCCTTATCAACACGGTATTGGTCAAGGGTTACTGGGTGGATTAGTGGTGGATCACCGCGCTCATGCGGTACTGGCGGGAGAGCTTGCTCACCGATACTTTCATCGCGGCTATTTTATTGAAGAGGACATGGTGGTTCAGCCGCCTACTAAGGCGCTGTTTGATTATGCTCAGCTCACACGTTTTGGTATTAAAGAGCGTGATTTGCCCTCAGGCAGCCACATATTGGGCAAACCCGAGCCGATATTAAGTCGCTACTATGTCGAAGTCATAACGCTGTTTGGCTTGGTATTTATCATCTTAACGACCTTGGCGCTGCTTGCATGGGTGAAAAAGCGCACCGCAGAGCAAGATGAAGACAAATTAAAGTCGATATTGAACAGCTTAGACTCCTACATCTACCTCAAGGATGAGCATGGTAGATATCTGTTTGCGAATAAAAAAATGTGCCAAAACCTTTCTTTGGACGAAGACGAGGTGCTGGGCAAAGACGACTATGACTTATTTGATGAAAACGTCGCAACGCGTATTTCAAGCGTCGATCAGTTGGTGGTCAATTCGAAAAAGCCCTACAGCAGTGAAGAAACCTATTGGCATGAAGATGTCGGCAAGAAGATGATCGTGCATACGCGTAAAGTCCCTTTGATGAATGACAAGGGTGAAATCTACGCCATCTGTGGTTCATCCATCGACATCACCCGAAGTAAAACTCAAGAGCGCATCATCGAGCAGATTGCTTATCAAGATCCGACTAACGGTTTGGGAAATCGCGTCAAACTCTTTACTTATTTGACGGATGTGATGTCCAAAAGCGAGTTTGTCGGCGGTCAAACTGCGGTCGGCTTTTTTGATATCGATAATTTCCGCTACATCAACGAGACCTATGGCCACACTGCTGGGGATCACTGTATTGACATCGTGTTGGATAAATTGAAGCGTCTGGTGGGCGAGTCCGGTCAAGCGCTGCGTTTGGGGGGCGATGAATTTTACTTGGTCGTCTATGGTGAGACACACGCTAGCCAAACCATCCGAGACATTCAGCGCCAGTTGCCAGAAACGGTCAATATTTTAGGCAATACGATACCGCTAAGTGTCAGTGTCGGGATCTCACTCTACCCAGCAGAAGGGGTGACGGAGCCGGAGCAGCTTTTGCGCCGTGCGGAACTGTCATCCTATGAAGCAAAAATGCGAGGCGGGAACCAAGCGGTATGCCTTGATAATAGTCAGGATCAAAAAGCGTCCGACAATGAGTTTATCACTGAGGTAATCGGCGCGATGCACCGCAATGAGTTGGAGCTCTACTTCCAACCCAAAGCCAGCTCTAAGCAGAAGAAAATCGTCGGCGCTGAAGCCCTTATTCGCTGGAATCATCCGGTCAAAGGCTTTTTAACCCCCAATATGTTCTTGCCAGAAGTGCATCGTTTAGGCCTCTTTAAACAGATCGATGATTGGGTGATTGACCGCGCTATGGAGACGCTAGATGCGTGGTGTGAAGCCGGGTTAGCACTTAATTTGAGCATCAACCTCAGCCACGAATATTTCAGCCAAACCGACCTGTTTGAGATATTACAAGACAAATTGGCTCGTTACCCAAACATCAAACAAGGTTTGCTTGAAATCGAGATCCTAGAGACGCACGCGCTTGAAGATTTGAATCACGTGTCGAACATGATTAAGAAGTGCCGTTTGTTGGGTATTCGTTTCTCGATAGATGATTTCGGGACTGGCTATTCGTCATTGACCTACTTACAGCGTTTGCCGGTCGATACCCTAAAAGTCGACCAAAGTTTTGTGCGCCACGGGCTAAGTGAAGTGGACATCGGGATACTGAAAGGAATTTTGGTGTTTTGTCATGCACTGCACATCACCCCGATTGTTGAAGGGGTCGAGACAGTGCAAGAGTTGGAGCGCTTGAATGAGGTGGGCTTTGATTACATTCAAGGCTATTTGATTTCAAAACCAGTGACAGAGAATGCCTTTATCGCGCGAGTGAAAGCGCAACCGGCTAATCTTTCCAGTGCTTGAATGCCACTGCATAAGGTCTTGTATTGGCACAATTAAAAACGCCCGCCTCTAAAAAAGAGGCGGGCGTTTGAGTTCAAATGTCGTTAAGCGACCGACTTAGCTTCGGTAGAGGGCGTAGCTTCCGCCTTTGGCTGAGTGGGGAGGACCAACGTCATAATGATCGCCGCAATACCGCTGGTTGTGACGGGAGAGCCGAACACGCTTTGCACCAGTTTAGGCATTTGGCCCAAGATGTCTGGCACGAGCATGACACCGAGACCAAAGCCAAACGAGACAGCCAAAATCATCAAGTTGCGACGATCTAATTTCTCGCGCGCGATGATTTTAATCCCAGCCGCTGCCACCGTGCCAAACATGACCAGCGTTGCGCCGCCGATGACGGGTTTCGGTATGGTGGTTAACACGCCACCAATGATGGGGAACAGACCCAGTACCACCAAAATCAGGGCCACAAAATAACCCACGTAACGACTGGCGATACCCGTTAAGTGAATGACGCTATTGTTTTGGCTAAAGGTGGTATTTGGGAAGGTGTTGAAAATCGCCGCCAGCATAGAGTTGACCCCATCCCCTAGAATCCCTGCTTTAATGCGCTTCAAATAGCCTTCACCAGAGACCGGTTGGTTGGTGATCAAGCAATTGGCGGTAATGTCACCTGTCGATTCTATCGCGGTAATTGCGTAGATAACGGCAACGGGAATAAAGGCATACCAATCGAAATCGAAGCCGTATTTGAACGGTTGAGGGATGCTAAGTAGCGGCTGATTAAAGGCATTGTCGAAATTGACCATACCCATCGACGCGGCGGCGAGATAACCGACTACCATACCCACCAATATGGACGATAAACGCACCATCAGGTTTTTTGAACGGTTAAGCGCAATGATAGTGACAAGAACCAGTGCGCCGAGCACTAAGTTGTGCCAATCGCCAAAGTTGGGCGCTTTGACGCCACCGGCTAAATCTGTCATGCCGACTTTAATCAATGAGATGCCGATAGTGGTGACGACGATCCCTGTGACCACAGGAGTAATGATACGTTGCAGTTTGTCGATGAACTGAGATAACGCAATTTCAATAAACGCACCGACAAAACAGACACCGAAGATCATCGCGAGAATCTCTTCTGGGCCACCCCCTTGAGATTTAGCAATGAACCCGGCCGCGAGTACGGAGCTAAGAAACGCAAAGCTGGTCCCTTGGACACAGATCATGCCAGCGCCAATCGGCCCGATGCGACGGGCCTGAATAAAGGTACCGACACCCGAAACAATCAGCGCCATACTAATGAGATAGGGAATATGCTGGCCAAGGCCGAGCACGCCACCAATGATGAGCGTTGGAGTAATAATACCGACGAAACTCGCCAGTACGTGTTGCAGACCTGCATAGAGCGCTTGACCCGTTGCGGGGCGATCTTCCAGTGCATAAATCAGGTCACTGTTTTCCTTGTGAGACATGTTGATTTCCTTGTATACAATATTGTTGACATTGTATTGATCAAGTTAGCAACCATTGTGCCATTCATAAATTAGAGCGATAAGTGAATAAATACAGTGGCTTATGTCAGAATGGTCAAGAGACGAATTCGCTAAGTTGCATATCGTTGGTGCAGTTGACCCGTTTGGGGGTAGAGAAAGAAAAAACCGCCGGGTAGGAAGGCACCGCAGCGGCAAAACAGAAATTAGGTTGGCGGATGATGCTCTATCCAGTGACGGGCGATTTGCTCTCGCGTGGCGATCCACACATCCGAATGGGATTGCACGTAGTCGAGGAACTTTTTCAGTGCCATAAAGCGACTAGGTTTGCCTATGATGCGACAATGCAGGCCAATTGACATCATTTTCGGTTTGATTTGCCCTTCTTGATAGAGGCAATCGAAGTTGTCCTTGAGGTATTGATAAAACTCTTCCCCATGACTGAATCCATAAGGGGAAGCAAATCGCATGTCATTGGTATCCAGTGTGTACGGCACAATCAGATGAGGCCGCGTCTGTCTGGGCTTTTGTGCATCGGGTACTTGCGTCCAAAACGGCAGGTCATCCCCATAATAGTCAGAGTCGTAGAGGAGGTGGTCATGCTCGGTCACGAGAGCGCGCGTATTGGGGGAGTCACGTCCTGTGTACCAGCCGATCGGTTTTTTTCCTGTGAGCGTCTCAATGATTTGGAGCGCTTGCACCATATCCTCACGTTCTTTCTCAATCGGTGCGTCTTGATAGTGAATCCATTTCAAGCCGTGACAGGCAATTTCATGGCCATCGTCTAGTAATGCCTTGGCCACATCTGGGTTTCTTTGCAAGGCTGTCGCTACGGCAAAGGCGGTGAGAGGAAGACCTCGCGCTTTGAACTCATCGAGAATTCGCCACACGCCGACCCGAGAGCCGTATTCGTACAAGGATTCCATACTCATGTGTCTATCAGGGTAAGCGCTCGCGCCAGCGATTTCGGACAAGAAGGTTTCCGAATGCGCGTCGCCATGCAATACGCAGTTCTCGCCGCCTTCTTCGTAGTTTAAGACGAATTGCAGCGCAATCTTTGCCCCATTTGGCCACTTAGCATCAGGGACGTTATCGCGTCCATAGCCTGTATAATTTCTTGGATTATCCTTATCCATTTGTATCCCTTAAGTTTTTTATTGACTCCAGTGCTGATAGCGGCCGTGAAAGGCTTTCCCTATCGGCGCGCCATAATGACCGCACTTGGCCGTGTTAAGTTGTAAGCTGTACAAAGACTCCGCAAGCTTGACCGCGGCAGTGACGCCATCAATCACTGGAACTTGGAGATCTTGACTCAGTTCCGCCGCAAGATCCGACATGCCCGCACAGCCCAATACGATGGCTTCAGCCCCATCTTGCGAAAGCGCTTGCCGGCACTCTTGGCGCAACTGTTCATACAGCGAGGTATGCACGGATTCCAGGGCAAGCACGGGAATGTCGGCTGCGCGCACACCGGTACAGAGATGCGCGTAGCCGTAGCGCTGCAACAGATGGTGGGCGGTGGGGACGGTGCGAGAGAGGGTGGTGACCACACCAAATCGATGCGAGACCAAACTGGCGATTTGAAAAGCTGCACCGGCGATGCCGATGACAGGCGCTTGCGCTATTTCGCGCGCAGCATCAAGCGCGGGATCGCCAAAGCACGCAATGATATGTGCATCGACGCCTTTTTTCTCCCCGTCAGTGATGAGATCGAGTAAGGCCGCAGAGGCGATGGTTTCATCCAACGCACATTCAATGCTATCAGGGCCGTGCTCAGGACAGCGAGCGAGGATGTCGCTGGAGGGCAGCGCGACAGTCAAAGCCGATTGGGCAATTTTATCTGTCATGGCAACGCTGGTGTTTGGGTTAATCAGTTGGATTTTCATAGCACACCTTTACGAGTCCATGTTGGCAAACAGCTGAGTGAAATCAACGTGGGCATCTTTTTTCCCTGTTAATGAAATCGAGCGCTTAATATGGAGCAAATGGTGTCGCATCCACTGCTGCGCCTTGTCGACTTGATGGTTGTCGAGCAAATCAATCAGCTCAAGATGATCGCCACAATCACAACTCACGCTCTCTCTGGTACCGTAGGCGGCGATAACCAAGGATGAGCGGTAGCATAACTGCTCGATAAACTCAGCCAAGACCGAGTTGTTGCCCATATGAGCAAGCTCATAATGGAACTTCGCCGTCAATTGAATGGATCGGGCTAAATCTCCATCTTGTTCGGCTTGCTTCTCTTGCGCTACCATATCGCGAAAACGCTGCGACACTTTGAGATCCCAATTGTCCGAAATGTCACCGAGCAACAGAGGCTCTAATGTAATGCGGCTATCCAATACTTCTTCCGCCTCTTGACGACTCGGACGACTGACCTGTGCGCCTTTATTCGGCTGAATCACGACAAAACGTTCAATCGCGAGGCGCTGTAGCACTTTGCGTATCCCGGTACGGCTCACCCCAAACGCTTCCGATAACTTGTCTTCGGGCAAACGCTCACCGGGCGGAAGCTGATGCTCGACAATGGCTTTGAGCATCTTTTGATAAATCTTTTCGTCGTTCGACATGATGACTCTCTATCTGTTTGTATACAATTATACCTAGCAACATGTATACCATGTTTGTGCGAATAAAACGTCGCATAATCACGCATTCTGAGGTGTATTGCTGAATTATCGGGGCCTTTAACGCACTCTTATGAGGCAGGTGTGCGAGAAATTGGTGCGAAGAACGCTTAATTCTAGTGATTACTCAGCGTTCAGCTCCCATAGAGAGGGGGTCAACAACTTGGCACAGTCTTTGTATTTGGAATTGTATACAATGTTAAACAAGGAAGTGACCATGATGGAAAAGGATTTACCGATTAGTTCACGTCTGGCCAATGATGATCTATTACCAGACAGAGAACAAAAGTGGGGCTGGTACAGCATCTTTGCGTTTTGGATGTCAGATGTTCACAGCGTGGGCGGCTATGTTTTTGCAGCAAGTTTATTTGCACTTGGACTCAATGGTATTCAAGTGTTTATCAGTTTGCTTGTTGGCATCTCTATTGTATTGGTGTTTGCCAACCTGATGGGCAAACCAGGGCAAAAAGCGGGAGTCCCATTTCCCGTAGTGGCGAGAATGTCATTTGGTGTGTTTGGCGCGAATATTCCTGCGGTAATACGAGGATTGATCGCGGTGGTCTGGTACGGCATTCAAACCTTTTTGGCGTCCAGTTCGTTCATCATTCTACTGCTTTACTTTGTGCCTTCGATGGAAGCGCTCGCAGAACCCAGTTTCTTAGGTCTCTCGTATTTGGGCTGGATAGGATTTACGGCCATGTGGATCATTCAGGGCATCGTCTTTATGTTTGGTATGGATATGATCCGTAAAGTGATCGATTGGTCTGGCCCTGCTATCTATATCGCCATGTTTGCGCTTTGTCTCTACATGATCGATTTAGCCGGGTGGGAGAACATTCAATTCAATTTGAGTTCGCAAAAACTGGAAGGTTTGGATGCAATCATGACGATGATCGTCGCATCAGCGTTGGTCGCGGGATACTTTGCTGGCCCTACGCTCAATTTCAGTGATTTTTCTCGTTACTGTGGCAGTTATAAACAGCTCAAGTTCGGTAATTTGCTCGGACTACCTGTGAACTTTTTACTCTTTTCAATTTTCAGCGTAGTGATCGTTTCTGCATCGATTCCTGTGTTTGGTGAGATGATCACCGACCCGGTTGAGACAGTAAAACGACTAGACTCAGGACTTATTACGGTGCTTGGTGCGCTGACCTTTATTTTTGCAACGGTCGGTATCAATATCGTCGCAAACTTTGTCGCACCGGCGTTTGACTTCTCCAATGTGTCTCCACAAAAAATCAGTTTTAAGGCGGGCGGATTTATTGCTGCGTTCGGTTCCGTATTGTTGACTCCGTGGAACCTATTTAATAACCCAGAGGTGATTCACTACACGGTGGACGTGTTAGCCGCGATGATTGGCCCTCTCTACGGCATCATCGTTGTGGACTACTACTTTGTGAAAAAGGGTAAGATAGATGTACCGTCACTCTATACCGAATCACCCAAAGGTCTGTACTGGTATCAAAATGGTGTCAACATGCGCAGTGTTTATGCACTTGGTATTGCCAGTGTGTGCGCTATAGTGGCGACTTTTATCATTCCTCAACTGGCCAACTATGCGTTGTTTATTGGTGGTGGAGTGTCAGCGTTGGCTTATCGCTATTTAATGTCCGCAGCGTCTTTCAATATCGTCGCAGCACGAGCATTAAAGAGTAAAGCGTAATTTTAGAGAAGAACCTGAGTAACAAAATGAATCTATTAGCAAAACTTAAGAAAGAGTGGTTTTTGGTCGGCATGGTGATCGCGATAGCGCTTGCGACGATCACGGCAGAGATTGGACGCTCCGGCGGACCGATTCACTTGGACCAATTGACGGCGGTGGGGGTTGCCATTGTCTTCTTTCTTCATGGTCTAGGGTTATCGCCACAAGCGATTAAAGCGGGGTTGACCAATTGGCGCCTGCACATTTACATCCAGGTGGCGACGTTTGTGGCATACCCAATTTTATGGGTAGTGTTTGGCGATCTCTTTATCGCAACCATGCCAGCGGCTCTAGCGTTTGGGTTTTGTTATCTCTTGGTTCTGCCGAGCACCATCTCGTCATCGGTTGCGATGACGAGTGTCGGTAAGGGAAACGTGCCGGGGGCGATCTTTAACGCGTCGCTATCGAGCATTATTGGTGTGGTGATCACCCCAGCTTTGATTCAGCTCTTTATGGGCTTTGAAGGGGTGTCACTCAATCTGCTCGACTCCGTGTTGTCGATCGCTAAGTTACTTTTGGTTCCGATGATTTTAGGCCAGCTCCTTCGTCCTTACCTGCTGGCTTGGACGGAGAAACACAAAGCGGTGGTCAATAAAGTTGATAAGTATGTGATTCTTTTGATCGTTTACAACGCCTTTTGTGATTCTGTTATTAACGGTATCTGGAGTGAGTTCTCTGCGGGGTTGCTGTTGACGGCGATTGCGCTGTGTGTGGTGATTTTGTTGGTGATGGTCCACTCCATTCAGTGGGGAGCAAGAAAAGCCGGTTTCGATCTTCCTGATGAAGTGGCGGCGGTATTCTGTGGCACCAAAAAGACATTAGCGGCAGGGATCCCGATGGCGAAAGTCATTTTTGGAACCGACCCAACGCTCGGTATGTTGCTACTGCCGATCATGTTGTATCACCCAATCCAGATTTTCTATTGCGCCGTGCTGGCTAACCGTTACGCCAAGCAGAGCGAAGGGGTAAAAGCCGCCGCGCTTTAAGCGTGCTAATCGGTGCAACCATTAAGGAAAGATGATGAGTAAGGATACTCGAATTTATTGCGCGCAAGGGCCACACTCTTTGGCGCCGACAAAAAAAGGCCGACTGAGTGGCACTCGGTTTGTCTTTAAAGATCTGTTTGATGTAAAAGGCTACCGAACTGGGGCAGGCAATCCACAGTGGTTAGCCACTCATGATGTTGCTAGCCAGACATCGCCGCTCATTACCACTTTGCTTGAGAGTGGTGCAGAGTGTGTTGGGCGAGTACAGACCGATGAGCTGGCGTATAGCTTAAACGGTCAAAATATCCATTACGGCACGCCAGTGAACCCCAAAGCGCCTGATGCGATTCCAGGTGGTTCATCGAGCGGCAGTGCGGTGGCGGTAGCAAGTGGCGATTGCGATTTTTCAATTGGTACGGATACCGGTGGTTCAGTACGTGTCCCAGCCAGTTATTGTGGGCTTTATGGGTTGAGGCCGACGCATGGTGCCTTGAGCCTTCAACATTGCTTTGAACTGGCGGCTCGCTTTGACACTGCCGGTATTTTCACCAGAGATTTGGCGATGATGGAGCGAGTGTGGACGAGTTTGTCGACTGACCACGGTGCAGCACCTCACCAACGGTCCTTCTATCTTGATGAGCAGTGCCGTGCTCTTATGAGTGCCGATCACACCGAGCAGTTAACGCGCCTCAAAGCATCGGGTGTAAAGATTCAACAAGGTGACTATCTTGCGCGTGCGGGATGGACGCTCGATCAGTTAAGTCACCTGTTTCGTACCCTGCAAGGTTTCGAGATCATTCGCCAACACGGTGAGTGGTTAGCACGCTATGGGGAGAGCTTGGACCCGGCGATTGCAACGCGCGTCGAGTGGGCAAGAACCTTGACCGAGTTGGAGTATACAGCGGCTTGTGATGAGCAACAGAGATTCAAACAGGCGTTAGTGGAGCATATGGAAGACCATGCGTTATGGTGGCTACTGCCTACCACGCCCGCCGGAGCGCCGAAACTGACCATGCCAGCTAATGAATTGGCTGTTTATCGCAGCCAGCTTATGGGGTTGACGAGTCTTGCTGGGCTCTCTGGCTTACCGCAATTGCACCTCCCTAACGCCGCCGCAGCGATGCCGTGCGGACTCTCGTTTCTTGGTAGTGCTCACAGTGAATGTGCCCTTATCCAGACTGCCATGCAACTCAACCTAGACACGAGCCAAGGAGTGGCCGATGAAGCATCAAACCGCGTTTACCGCCCCACATCATAAAGCAGCCGAAGTTGGCCAAGCGATTTTAGACGCCGGTGGCACGGCCAGTGAAGCGATGGTTGCTGCCGCTGCGATGATATCAGTGCAATACCCCCATATGAATAGCATCGGAGGGGATGGATTTTGGTTGATTGCGAAACAAGGCCAAGCCCCAGTCGCGATTGATGGTAGCGGCGATGCGGCGGCGCAGGTGGATGTTAACGCTTACCGAGCACTGGGTGACGAATTGCCCGATCATGGCGCGCTTTCGGCCATCACGATGGCGGGCACGGTCGCAGGTTGGCAAGCAGCGCTTGAGTATGATCATGGCAATATGACACTGGATAGATTACTTACCCCCGCGATCCATGCCGCGCGCGACGGGATCACCGCGACGCAGAGCTTGGTCAATGCCAGTGAAAAAACCTATCAGCGACTGGCTTCGCTAGACGGGTTTGCCGATATTTATCTCAATCAAGGTGAGACGCTCAAGGTCGGCGATCGTATCTGCAATCCGGCGCTGGCTGATACACTATCGATGCTGGCAGAAAAAGGACTAGAGGATTTTTATCGCGGTGATTTGGCGCAGTCGATGGCCGATGATCTAGCCGCGATGGGTAGCCCTATCCGTCTTGAAGATTTTCATCAATTTCGCGCTAAAGTGATGCAGCCACTGCATGTCACGACCTCCAAAGGCACACTGTATAACTTTGGTGCGCCAACCCAAGGGGTGGCGTCACTGCTGATTTTGGCAATCTACGATCGTTTAGCGGTCAACGCTCAGACCGAAGTGGAGCACATGCACTGCCTCGTTGAAGCGACTAAACAAGCGTTTTTGATTCGTGATCTAGAGGTGTGTGATGAGGCGTCATTGCGTGAGCCTTTGCAGCATTGGCTCAGTGACGACGAGGTGACTAAATGTACTGCTGCCGTAAATCCTAACCGCGCCCTAGCTTGGCCTCACCAAGCCAAACCCGGCGATACGATCTGGATGGGGGCCAGTGATCAATACGGCACCATGGTCAGCTTTATTCAAAGCATTTACTGGGAGTTTGGGTCCGGTGTTGTGCTGCCAAAGACCGGAGTGTTATGGAATATCCGCTCCAAGAGTTTTTCTCTGGATGCACTGCATCACAATGTATTGGCACCCAACAAGAAGCCTTTCCATACCCTCAACCCTGCTTATGCTGAGCTCAGTGATGGCCGCAGAATGAGCTACGGCACGATGGGCGGTGAAGGTCAGCCTCAAACGCAAGCGTGCCTATTTAGCCGCTACCACTATCAATCTTACCCCTTGGATAAGGCGATCTCAGAGCCACGCTGGCTGTTGGGGCGCACGTGGGGCGATGCCACACACAACTTACGCTTAGAGCGCTCACTTGACCAACGCTGCGGCGCTGAATTGGTAGCGCTCGGTCACGACGTCACCACCGTCGACGATAATAACGAGCTGATGGGCCATGCTGGCGCCATTGTGCTGGATGAACAAGGAAGAGCCATCGCCAGTAGCGATCCGCGTAGCGATGGCCAAAGTTTTGTAGGAGAACAATAATGTCACAGGCCAATGAGCTATTTGAAACACTTAACCCACCGCAACGCCTTTTGATGGGGCCGGGGCCAATCAACGCTTATCCTCGCGTGCATCAGGCCATCGCTCAGTCACTGATTGGTCAGTATGACCCTGTGATGACCGGTTACATGAACCAAGTACAGTCACTTTATCGCGGCGTTTTTCACACCCAAAACCCGCAGACGATGCTGGTGGATGGCACTGCGCGCGCGGGGATTGAAGCGGTGTTAGTGTCGGTGTTAAAACCGGGCGACAAAGTGCTGATCCCCGTCATTGGTCGCTTTGGTCACTTATTGTGCGAAATTGCTACGCGGGTTGGCGCTGTGGTGAAAACCATCGATGTTGAGTGGGGTGAAGTGTGCGCGCCAGAGCAAATTGAACAGGCGATCAAAACCTTTCAGCCAACATTGCTCGCCACTGTTCAAGGAGACACCTCCACGACCATGAACCAACCGTTGGCTGAAATGGGCGAGCTGTGTCAGCGCTATGGTGTGCTGTTCTATTGTGATGCCACTGCGTCGATTGCCGGTAATGAGTTGTATGTCGATGATTGGCACCTCGATGCGGTGTCAGCAGGGCTGCAGAAATGTTTAGGCGGGCCTTCGGGCTCAGCGCCGATTACGCTGAGCGAGCGTTGCGCTGCGCTAATCAACAGTCGTAAACACGTCGAAGCGGGCATTCGTGCCGCTCACCACGTTGATGGTGAAGAAGCACCAATCCAATCGAACTACTTTGATTTAGCCATGGTGATGGATTATTGGGGGCCAGAGCGCCTTAACCACCATACTGAAGCGACCAGCATGCTTTATGCCGCACGCGAGTGTGCAAGACTGTTCCTTGAAGAAGGCCCAGAGCAGGTCATCGCGCGTCACAAGCAAGCGGGAGACGCGATGGCATCGGGGCTTCGCGCGATGGGGCTAGAGCTATTTGGCAATCAAAATTACAAAATGAATAACGTGGTCGGTGTGGCAATACCGAGCGTTAAAAAAGCGGCGGGTACGGTCGATGGCGATGCGGTGCGTCTTGAGCTGCTGCACCGGTTTGGTATCGAGATTGGTACCTCGTTTGGCCCACTGCATGGCAAGATCTGGCGCATCGGTACTATGGGGTTCAACGCGAGACAAGAGTGCGTATTGACCACCTTGGCGGCGCTGGAAGCGGTACTGATCAAACACCAAGCGGACATCATTTCCGGTCAGGCAGTTCTGGCGGCTATGGCGCATTATCAATAAGGAGCAGCCATGAGTGTAGATACAGTGGATGATAAGAGGCACCACGCGATGAGCATCGGTGCTGAGCGCATTATGGCTCAAGCCGACCAACTCGCTCAGTGCAGCGAGGAACGGGGTGCGCTGACACGCGGATACCTGACCAAAGAGCATCGAAGTGCCCACGATCTGATCGCGAAATGGATGCGCGATGCGGGACTAGAAACCTGGCAAGACAGTGTAGGCAACCAGTGGGGGCGAAAAGTAGGCAGCGACCCTGAGGCGAAAGCATTGGTGCTGGGTTCTCACAGTGACACGGTAAGAAATGCAGGTAAATACGATGGCAACCTCGGTATTATTCTCGCGATTGAAGCACTGTTGCAACTAAAAGAGTGCCGCTTTCCGTTCCACATCGATGTGGTGGCATTTGCAGACGAAGAAGGGATGCGTTTTAACACCACGCTCATTGGATCGAGCAGTGTCGCAGGGCAGTTTGATCCCAACTGGCTCGATATCGCGGATGCCGATGGTATGACCATGGCAGACGCCATGCGCCAGTTTGGACTAGCGCCGAGTCTCGCAGGAAACGACGCACGTAACGATCTGCTCGCCTACTTGGAAGTGCATATTGAGCAAGGCCCAGTGCTAGAAGCGGAGTCATTGCCCGTCGGTATCGTGACCGGTATTGCCGGGGCAAAACGTTTTACCTGCAAGGTAGAGGGCATGGCGGGACACGCAGGCACAGTGCCGATAGATTTGCGTCAGGATGCGCTGTGCGGCGCGGCTGAAATGGTGAGTTTTATTGAACGTTTTGCCAGAGAGCAAGAGATTGTCGCGACGGTGGGTAAACTATCCGTCGCACCGGGTGCGGTGAACGTGATCCCAGGTGCAGTCGAGTTTACTTTGGACATTCGCTCGCTCAATCAGCCGACGCTGGAGGCGTGTTGTGAGGTCGTCATCAACGAGTTGAACTTGATTGCGAAAAAACGTCGCCTACATTTCGACAGCGACAAGGTATATCAAGCGAAAGCGGTCCTCTGTGATGCCGCCTTGCAGCAGCAATGGACCTCAGTCGTTGAGTCGGTGACCGCTCAAACGGCGCGCTGTTTACCGAGTGGCGCAGGCCATGATGCCATGGTGATGGCGAACGTGACCGACATCGCGATGTTGTTTGTCCGCTGTGAGAAAGGCATTAGCCACCATCCTAAAGAACAAGTGAATCAAGACGATGTCGCGGTGGCACTGGAGTGCTTGATAGGCATGATTGATTCAATGAACCTCAAGGCAAAGTCGCCTTAACGCCCTCTAACTAGGATTCAGTGATGTCGTAATATCTTGCGACATTCTGAGTCACTTTTCCCCACTGTGACTCTTGCACTCGTCGTTGATGCTGCAGAAATGCTTCATGATCGACAAACTCTTCATACACATCAAATCGATGGGTGTCGTCAGGATTTTGCGTGACCTCAAAGCACAGGCAGCCCGGCTCATTTCGAGTGAGTCTACAGTGTGTCTCCAGTTCGGCCAGTACGATACTACGATCTTTGAAGGGAATAATGATATGGCCGGAGAGTGTGACTTTGTTCATTGTGCGTCCTTGGTAGAAAGTGCCTTCAGCATACCGTGCCCATAGGTGAAATCATAGGGATGATAGCGATTAAAAAAACGCCCACCAAGAGCGCGTCTTAAGTGGGCGTTAAACTCGTTAGTCGCGAGCCGGTGGACGGTGCTCACTCATAAATTGCGAGAATTCCGCCTCGGTGATTTTTCCATCGCCATCGGCATCAATAGAGCTAAAATCACGGGCTAACGGCCCTTTGGTTTCGTCAGTGGTGATGTAGCCATCGCTATTTGAATCGATATCGCTAAAACTTGGCGGCGGGCCCTTGCGATCCCCGTCATTTGCACAAGCGGTGGTGATTAACAGAGCGCCGAGTAGCGCGGTACTAATGGTGAGAGTTTTCATAGTATTTTCCTTGTTAACAATGATTGACACACAGCATTGGAGCCGTTGCGTGGGATTTGGTTCGTGGCTTTACATTTTCTTACATTTGACGCTCCCACCAGTGTGAACTGGCGGGAGGGGGAAAAGATTAATGGCTGTGACTAAGGGCCTCTTTAAGTTGCTGACGTTCTTGGTCTGTCATATTGGTTTTGTTGAGAAAGGGCATATCGGTCGACTCGACCGTACGCGCTAGAATCCGCGGGCTCCAGCGCTCAATATCTTGCCAAGAGTCGAAGATTGCGCCACTAGGTGCGACGGTGAACACATCGTCAGTCGGTGTGGCGCTGTGACATTGAGTGCAGCGCTGCTCAATGATCTGCGTCGCTATTTCGATATAGTGAGTACGATTGATATCATCAGCAAGGCCGGAAGTGTCTCCTTCCGACACGCTCTGTTGATGCAGGGCTGAGTCCTGGGAAGTGGTCGTTTGCGTGGCCACACTGCTTGCGGTTGCCGTTGCGCGCGAGGCTTTATTCGCTTGAACGGATCCCCAACTGACGAAAACCGCGAGAAGCAGCATGGCTATCGAGCTTGAAATGAGTACGCTTGGCTTCGATTTTCCCGCATGCTTAAGGTTAAAGTAATGGCGTAAATACGCGCTGATCACCAAAATCAGCATCCCCACTAACCAACTCAGCGAGTGTTGGTAGATCATCGGGTAGTGATTACTGATCATGAGAAAAATCACGGGCAGGGTGAAATAGTTATTATGGATAGAGCGGCGTTTACCCTCCAGTCCGGGAGCCGGATCGACCGCTTCACCCGCCGCTACTTGCGCCACCATTTTACGCTGGCCGGGAATGATTTTATGGAACACGTTGTTGACCATGATGGTACCCATCAATGCACCCATATGGATAAAGGCACCCCGACCACTAAAGACGTGGGTAAATCCATAGAAGAACAGCGCGCCAAGCGCGATGAGTGCGCCGCAAAATAGCCCAGCGTGACGCGAGAGGGGGGAGCGCATCAATGCTTCATAGACGACAACGCCAAGAGCAATGCCACCCAAGCCCAAACTTACGGCTTGGAGGCTAGTTAAACTCATGACTCTGGGATCAATGAGGTAGGCGGCGGCGTTAAAATAGTACATCCAAATCATTAACGCGGTGCCAGTGATCCATGTCGTGTAGGCTTCCCATTTAAACCAGTGCAAGTTGGTCGGCATGCTTTGAGGTCCAACCTGGTATTTTGCTACTTCGTAAAAACCGCCACCATGCACGGCCCATAAGTCGCCTTTGATACCTTTATCTTTCTTCCATTGCGGTGGATTTTCTAGGCTATTGTCGAGCCAAGTGAAATAGAAACTGGCGCCAATCCAGGCCACCCCACAGATTACATGAAACCATTTGATAAAGAGCGCAAACCATTCGTAGAGTTGTGGCCACATACTGATACATCCTTTTGATAAACTAAATTTCCGTGAACATAAGTGCGTTCGATGACACGCTCATCACCTAAGGTGACAAGGGCGAAGAGTTGCTCATTCAAATCCTGACAGCGCGCTGTACGCTGCTTGAGCATGGGAAACGCGTTGAGATCTAACTCAACAAAATCGGCTTCCGTGCCGACATTGAAGTTGCCAATACAGTGATCCAGCCCCATCGCGACGGCGGCGCCTTGGGTACACAAATATAAGGATTCAAACGCATCGAGACTGATGCCTTGTAATTGACAGATTTTGTAGGCGTCACTTTGGTTTTTAAGCAAGCTCAAACTGGTTCCGCCGCCGACATCACTGGCAATAGAGATGGGAATACCTGCCTCTTTTGCTTGCTGATAGGGAAACAAACCGCTGCCCAAAAACAGGTTCGATGAAGGACAAAATGAGATTGACGCGCCACTGCTCGCCAGCGCGTGTTGTTCCCGCTCGCTAAGATGAATCGCGTGACCAAATAGGGCTCTATCGCGAACCAAATGGTTGCGCTCATAGACGCTAAGGTAATCGCTGTCGTCTGGGTAAAGTGATTGAACCCAAGCGACTTCGTTAATGTTTTCGCTTAAATGAGTTTGAATGAAGGTATCTGGGTGCTCATTGGCCAGTTGTCCAGCCTTCGCTAACTGCTCCGGTGTGCTGGTCGGCGCAAAACGCGGCGTGATGGCATAAAGAGCACGGCCATTTTTGTGCCAGCGCTCAATCAAGGCTTTGCTATCACGATAGCTGCTCTCAGGCGTGTCTTGCAGTGCGTCTGGACAGAATCGGTCCATCATCACCTTGCCACAGACCATGCGCGCATCGTAGTCTTGCGCGGCGCTGAAAAAAGCGTTGACCGACTGCGGATGAACTGTGGCATAGACACTGGCTGTGGTGGTGCCGTGGGCAAACAACTGTTGCAGAAAAAAGTCGGCTTGCTGCTTGGCGTAGTGGGCATCGCTAAAACGAAGCTCAGTGGGAAAGGTGTAGGTGTTGAGCCAATCTAACAGCTGTTTTCCATAACTGGCGATGATCTCAATCTGAGGGAAATGGACATGAGAGTCAATCATGCCAGGAATCAATAAACCGGAGTGAACCTTGACTCGTCCCTGTGTGAGAAGCTCTTGGTTGACAGAGTGGGCGAAGAAGGCGTTGGCATCACCCAGATGAACGATTTTGCCCTCTTCGATGACCAATACGCCATCGCGCCAATACTCATAGTGCTTTTGGGGCTCAGATGTCGCTGTTGGAAAGTGCAACAAGCTGCCACGGTGAATCTGTCTAGCCATGATTAACTGCCTCGATAACTGGAGTAAGCGTAAGGAGAGAGCAGCAGCGGAATGTGGATATGACGCGTGTCTGAAACGCTAAAGTGCACGTCCACATAGGGGAAAAAGGCGTTGGAAAATACGCGTTGGCAGTAGGGGGCGACTAAAAATCGCAGGGTATAACTGCCTGCTGCTAATGTGGTGTTATCAAAACGGGCGCGGCCATCATCGTCGGTGTACATGCGGGCGATGGCATCCTGTGCGCCAAGTGGATAGAGTTCCACTTCAATGTTTGCTGCGGGGTGACCACTGGCGGTGTCGAGGATATGGCAACTGAGCGTGTTCATAAATAAGCTTCCATTCTAATTTGACTGATTTTGATCTGTTCTTGCGCGGCTTCGCGCAGTTCCACTTCTCGGCTTCGACCAATCCGGGATTTAAGCAGTGCGAGCATCTCTTTGGCACTTTTGTTGGTCGCGCAGACGATGAAAATGAAGCCGAATTTCTCTCGGTAGCGCTGATTGAGCGTGAGCAATCGCTCTAGGGTCTCTCTATCGGCGCTGGCCACGTGGCTCTGCTCTTTTTCACTGAGTGCTCGGCCTTGCGCGTATTTCTTTTCTAGACTGGCGAGATCGCCGATCATTGGATGCCCGGCAAAGGCCTCAAGCCAATCTTTCTCTTCAAGCTGCTGGAAGGCTCGGCTTGCGCTATGGCGCAGTGCTAGGTGCTGGAGGGTTCTGTCATCCTGTTTCTTTTAACCTT
>NZ_JCBDGH010000082.1:0-71222 GCF_059833955.1 Vibrio sp. R15-SG3-ISO1A | reverse complement strand
TTGAGTTGGATACTGTACATCGCCGCCACTGCGGTTTTGGCCGTTCCATCGATTCGTCAGTCTCTGATCAGTAAAAAAGCCCTTTCTCTCTTTAAGAAAGTGCTGCCCGCCATGTCTCAAACCGAAAAAGAAGCGTTGGATGCTGGTACGGTTTGGTGGGAAGCTGAGCTTTTCAAAGGCAAACCAGACTGGAACAAGCTGCACGACATTAAAGCGCCAACGTTAAGTGCCGAGGAGCAAGCTTTCCTCGATGGCCCCGTCAATGAAGTGTGTGCGATGGTGAACGACTATCAGGTCACTCACGAGTTGGCCGATCTGCCACCGCAAGTTTGGCAGTACCTAAAAGACAACAAGTTCTTCGCAATGATCATCAAGAAGCAGTACGGCGGGCTTGAGTTCTCTGCCTACGCTCAGTCGCTGGTATTGCAAAAGCTCACTGGCGTCTCAGGCGTGCTCTCTTCTACCGTTGGCGTGCCTAACTCATTGGGCCCGGGCGAACTGCTACAACACTACGGCACCGACGAACAGAAAAACTACTATTTGCCACGCTTAGCCGAAGGTAAAGAGATCCCTTGTTTTGCACTGACCAGCCCAGAAGCAGGCTCAGACGCCGGCTCCATTCCAGACTTCGGTATTGTCTGTAAAGGCGAATGGGAGGGCAAAGAAGTCCTCGGCATGCGCCTAACTTGGAACAAGCGCTACATCACGCTCGCCCCAGTCGCCACCGTTCTCGGCCTCGCCTTTAAATTGCGCGATCCAGACGGCTTACTCGGCGAGACGGAAGAACTTGGCATCACCTGCGCGCTGATTCCCACACACCTAAAAGGGGTGGAAATAGGCAATCGCCACTTCCCGCTCAACGTGCCTTTCCAAAACGGCCCGACACGAGCCAATGATCTGTTTGTACCTTTAGATTTCATCATTGGTGGCCCATCAATGGCCGGTCAAGGTTGGCGCATGCTGGTCGAATGTTTGTCTGTGGGTCGCGGGATCACCTTACCGTCGAACTCAACCGGTGGCATTAAGACGGCGGCTTTGGCAACTGGTGCGTACGCACGTATTCGCCGTCAATTTAAACAACCGATTGGCCAGATGGAAGGCGTCGAAGAGCCATTAGCACGTCTAGGTGGCAACGCGTATGTGATGGACGCGGCCAGCAACCTGACTGTCGCGGGGATTGATTTGGGTGAAAAGCCCTCGGTCATCTCAGCGATCGTGAAGTATCACTGCACCCACCGCGGTCAGCAAAGCATCATCGATGCGATGGACATTGTCGGTGGTAAGGGCATTTGCCTTGGGCCAAAGAACTTCCTCGCGCGCGGCTACCAAGGCTCCCCGATTGCCATCACGGTAGAAGGGGCCAACATCCTCACCCGCTCCATGATCATCTTTGGCCAAGGGGCGATTCGTTGCCATCCGTTTGTGCTGGAAGAGATGAATGCGGCTTACTCTGATGCCTCCGATGCGCTTGATAAGTTTGATAGCGCGCTTGCCGGTCACGTCAGCTTTACCCTGAGCAACCTTGTGCGCAGTGTCTGGCTGGGTGTTACCGATGGCCGTTTCTCCAGTGCACCGGTTCAAGACAGCACGAAACGTTACTACCAGCAGCTCAACCGCTACAGTGCTAACATTGCCTTCTTGGCCGATATTTCGATGGCAGTACTGGGTGGTTCGTTGAAACGTAAAGAGCGCTTGTCGGCTCGCTTGGGCGACATTTTGAGTCAATTGTACTTAAGTTCAGCCACGCTGAAACGCTTTGACAACGATGGCCGTATTAGTGATGACTTGCCATTGGTTCACTGGGGATTGCAAGACAGCTTGAAGCAAACCGAGCTAGCGATTGATGAATTTCTCGCCAACTTCCCAAATCCTTGGTTGGGTAAAATCCTGCGCGCTCTGATCCTGCCTTTTGGCCGCGTTCGCCGAGCGCCGAATGACAAACTCGACAGCAAAGTCGCGCAAATTCTGCAAACGCCAAGCGCCACTCGTGCTCGCTTAGGTCGTCATCAATACTTCGAAGCGAGCGAGTTCAATCCTGCGGGTAAAATTGAGCAAGCCTTGACGGTAATTTTAGAAGCAGAGCCTGTGTTTAAGAAAGTATGTAAGGCGCTCAATGAGCGTAAACCTTTCTTACGCCTCGATCTCATCGCCGATATTGGCCTAGAGAAAGGCATCATCGACACAAAAGAGGCTGAACTGCTACGCAGTGCCGAAGAGCACCGCCTCTATGTGATCAACGTCGATGATTTCGAGCCCAAAGAACTGGCGACTAAACCGGTTCGAAAGAGTAAGCCCAAAATCGTCGAAGTCGCCTAACGCGCGCATACTAAGCGTATAAAAACCACAAAGGGCAGCCTCGCTGCCCTTTGCTTTATCTCGCTGTTCTTACTGCTAACTATCCTTACTGGTAAATAGAAACTTTCGCTAAGCCGACGAGTTATCGTCACTAAGGTTGATGTTAGATTGATAGAGAGCATCACTCTTAAACACTCTCCATCGATGCTTGCCTGCATAGCGCTGCCGCAACAGCTCTTACGGATTACTTCTTCGGCATCTCTAGTTGCATTTCCGGCATCGCTTCTTTCTTGGCTTTGAGCTTACGCATCACAAACCAGATCACTAGCCCCAACAAAATCGCAATTAGGTTGCCGACACCGATGATGATCATACTCTTGGTTCGCTGAGCTTTTCTGAACTCAGCCAACTGCATCTCTTCCATGATTTTCTGCTGCTTGAGACGTTCCTCTTCTTGCAGACGACGGGTCTCAGCAATATCGATGTCTTCGACCACACTGTAGGTGTGTTGATTCTTGGCAAAGATCAGAGGACGTTGCGAGCCCAACTCGGTGGCGAAGGTCTTTGAGGACCATTGGTAATTGCCCAGCGTACCGTCATACGGCACTTCAAGCTCAAAAGTGCTGCTTTCCGGCTCCGAAGCCCCTTGCACACTAACCACATTGCCCTTCGGATCAGTATGGTCGACAAATCCAGCAAGACTGCCTGGCATGATCATCCCCATCTCACCGGAGAACACCACGCGATGAGGCTCACCAGCGACTCGTGATTGAATGAAGGTCGTTTCCAATGGGGTGGGATAAACCAACACCTCTTGCTCTTGAGCACGCAGGAACACACCATTGCCGGAGGTAATGCGCACGCGATACTTGCCCGGCGCGCTGGTAATAGGTAGCGACACCGTAAACACGCCATCGCCCGCCACTTCGTCGAGCCCTTGACCATCATCAGCAAACACACCGATCTCTTCTGGCACCGGACGCGCTTCTTTGACTAACTGTTCTTCATTCTCAACATACTTGGTGAAGGTCACTTTCAGTTGAACGCGGTCCAGAAAATCACGCAAAACTAATGGTTTTTTATCCGCCGTCAAGCGAGCGGTGAACTTCAGCTCTTCCCCTTGATAGAGGCGGTTGGGCAGTACGTCAGTGGCCAGTTCAAGATGAGAAATCAGAGTAATTTTGTTCTTAGGCGTGACTTTACCGATCGCCTGCCAAGGACCGGGCATTGGGTTATCAATCGAAATGATGTCCATCGCCGACTCTTGATACCAACGCACATTATCTGGGCTGCGCCAGGCGTAATATTTCTTACCATCAGGGCGCACTAACACCACAGGTTGGGAGTTTTGCGCGCGGTAGATAACAAAGGTGATTTGCTTGATGGTGGGGTCGACTCGAAAACGGTTATCGAGCAGAGACATTGAGGACTCTTGCGCTGCAAATCCTAGACAACTGAATACCATGCCCACTAGGGCAATCCAACTCCTCAACATCCCTTCTCCTACTGACGCCAGAGGCTGCTTGCGCTCTTCTCGACGATATCTAATCTTTTATTGTGTGCTTCTAGTTCATCGGCCGTTGCTTTGATTACCTTTAGCGCTTTTCGACCACTGGCGACGCGTTTTATTGACTCACCTCCCACATCGCCGTCACTGGCGCTGCCGGGATTAAATTGCAAAGAGGTCTGCCCACCGGTCATCAACAGGTAAACGTCGGCGAGAATCTCCGCATCGAGCAAAGCGCCGTGTAAGGTACGGTGTGAGTTGTCTATACCGTATCGCTCACACAAGATGTCCAAGTTGTTGCGCTTACCAGGGAAGATCTTCTTCGCCATCGCCAGCGTATCGGTGACTTTGCAGTAGTCTTCTGTTTTACCGATACTTGGGTCTAATAAGGCAAACTCATTGTCCATAAAGCCGGTATCAAAGGGCGCGTTGTGCGCCACCAACTCGGCCCCTTTGATGAACTCAAGAAACTCTTGGTGGATAGCGTGATACTCGGGCTTATCAACCAAAAACTCATCTGTAATACCGTGTACTTCGATCGCGTCTGGCTGGATCTCGCGATCGGGCTTAATGTAGACGTGAAAGTGTCGTCCTGTCAGCTTACGATTAATGATCTCAACGGCACCGATTTCAATAATGCGGTGACCAATATGCGGCGCGCCGCCTTCTCGGTTCATACCTGTGGTTTCGGTATCGAGTACAACGATGCGGCCGTATTGCGAATTGCTGCTGGTATTCATAACAATATCTATGTCAGACTATGTCTATAAGTGATTAAACCAATAGTACCAAAACATGACGAAACAGGTGGAAATTTTCACAGACGGTTCTTGCCTTGGCAACCCTGGACCCGGTGGTTATGGCGTTGTCCTGCGTTACAAACAGACGGAAAAAACCTTAGCCAAAGGCTATACCCTCACCACCAATAATCGCATGGAAATGATGGCTACCATCGTCGCTCTCAAGGCGCTCAAAGAGCCTTGTCATGTCATCCTCACCACCGATAGCCAGTACGTTCGCCAAGGCATCACGCAATGGATTCACAACTGGAAGAAGCGTGGCTGGAAAACCGCCGACAAAAAACCGGTCAAAAATGCCGATTTATGGCAAGCGTTAGATGCCGAAACGGCACGTCACAACGTCGAGTGGCACTGGGTGAAAGGCCATGCCGGGCACAGAGAAAACGAGATGTGCGATGAGCTAGCCAGGGCCGCCGCAGAAAACCCAACCGAAGAAGATACAGGCTATCAGCCGAGCTAACGGTGCCTTATTCTTCAATACCGCAGCTATTGCTCAGTATTGCTTAGGGGTGAGGGAAATTTTGTAATTGACGCCCAGTGGCGTCAATTTTCGTTTAAGCTTCCAGTGAGGTTTTATCGGCTTAAGCGGGTAAGTCCGCTTTCTTGCCACGATAAAATAGAGACTACCCATCGGCCGCGCCCACTCCCCTAGGCTATTTTCCATCCAAGTCCAAAACGTTCGATAGCTTTGCATCGGAAACAGAGCGTAGCGATCGCACTCAATCACTTCATAATTGAGTACGCCCAGCCAATCTTTAATGCGATTGGGGGTAAACATCCGGCCACTCCAAGGCAAGTTGTGTTTGCGCCACGGCATCAGGCTTGCCAAGCCGGTCAAACTCAGTGGGTTAAAACCGGTCAAAATCAGATAGCCATCATCCATCATCACTCGGTCAACCTCACGCAATAAGCGGTGGGGATCATTACAATAGTCGAGTTGGTGCGCCATCACGATGGCGTCAAAGCTCTTTTCCAGAAACGGCAGTTGATAACCGTCAGCGATGACGTTATGCAAAGGATTTTTTATGTCGAGCTGGACTTGATGTTGAATGTTGCAACTAAAACTGGTTAACTCACAGCTCAAGCCACCTAGCTTGAGCAGGTGATAACCAAACAGCTTCGGACACCATTCATCGACGCGAGTTTGGATAGACTCACTCACCCACTGGCCGTTTTTTAATTGCGTCCACGAATGGGGTTGTTCTAGCTTCTTCTTACTGCGGGCTGGCTTCATACTTAACCTGCTTCACTCAAGAGTCGATGACGACAGTGTTACTGGAGAGACTTCCATGTTAGAGATCAAAAGCATACCTGCATTTAACGACAATTACATCTGGCTTATCGAAAATCGAGATAAGCGTTGTGCGGTTGTTGACCCCGGTGATGCGGCTCCAGTCCTGGCGTATCTCAAACAGCACGAATTGAGTTTGGAAGCGATTTTAATTACCCACCATCACAACGATCACATTGGCGGCGTCGCCGAGCTAGTGCGCCAATTCCCGACCATCAATGTGGTGGGGCCAGCGAGCGAGCCGATTCCAACCTTGTCCCACTCTGTCTCTACTGGCGATCAAATCGAGCTGTTTGGTGAAGTGTTCCGTGTCGTCGGACTTGAAGGACATACATTAGGTCATATCGGCTACGTCGGTGATGGCAAACTGTTCTGCGGCGATGTGCTGTTTTCTGCCGGCTGTGGGCGCGTGTTTGAAGGCACAATGGAACAGATGCATACCTCATTGTGCAAACTGGCGGCTCTGCCTGATGAGACCGAGGTCTATTGCGCTCATGAATATACCGCGAGCAATGTCGCGTTTGCATTGGCGGTCGAGCCCGATAACGTCCAACTTCAGCAATATCGTGATGAAGTCAATCGGCTGCGTGCGCAAAATCAACCCACCCTCCCAAGCACGCTTGGGAGAGAAAAACGCATCAACCCTTTCCTGCGTACCGGTGAACCAAGTGTCATGCGCTCGGTCGCCAATCGGACCCAAGAGACAGACGCACTCGCGATATTTAGCGCATTACGTGAGTGGAAGAACGAATTTTAGCACTTTGGTGCTTGTCACTGCCTAAGTGACGAAAGTATTATCAGCAGCCAAAGATTAAAAGGGCTGGATAATGCGATTGAAACATAGCTGGGCTTTGGCTCTCCTGCTGACAGGGTGTCAACTGACTCAGTCTGACCATACCGGTGAAGGCGAAAGCCCTGACACCAATACTCCTAACACGGTTTTGCAGCGCACACCAGTAGCTGCGAAGCCGGCGACCAAGACAAAAGCCACCAAACCCGCGCCCGTTGTGACCCCAGAGTCTCAAGAAGACGTGTGGCAGCGAATTGCGATGCAACTCGAGATGCCAATCCCGGAGCACAAAACCGTGGATTACTACCGCACTTGGTATCTCAAACACCCTAACCATCTCAAAACCGTCTCCGAGCGCGCACAGCCATTTCTCTACCTAATCACGGAGAAAATCGAGCAGCGTGGCCTTCCGCTAGAATTGGCCCTGCTTCCTGTCGTAGAGAGCTCATTTGATGCCTTTGCCTACTCGCACGGTAGCGCCGCTGGCTTGTGGCAGTTTGTACCTGCGACCGGTAAATCCTTTGGCTTAAAACAGAACTACTGGTATGACGGACGTCGAGATGTCGATGCCGCGACCGATGCCGCACTTGACTACCTCACTCAGTTAAACCGCCGCTTCGATGGCGATTGGCAACATGCCATCGCAGCCTACAACAGCGGTGGCGGTCGTGTCTCTAGTGCGATTCGTAAAAACAAAAAACTGGGTAAACCGACCGATTTTTTCTCGCTTGACCTCCCTAAAGAGACCAGTGGTTATGTCCCTAAACTGCTCGCCCTAGCGGATGTGGTGGCCAACCAAGAAAAATACGGTATCGATATTCCTGCCATCGCCAACCAGCCTGTGGTTGAACTGGTTGATCCTAAAGAGCAGTTAGATCTGGCGATTGCAGCCAACTACGCTGGCCTAACGGTAAAAGAGCTGCAAAGCTTAAACCCAGCTTACAATCAGTGGGCCACCGCACCCGATGGCCCCCATCAGTTATTGCTGCCCGTCAATTCGGTCGCACCATTTCGCCAAGCCGTTGAAGCCAACCGTGGTCAAGGTCTAAAAGTGGTGCGTTACAAGGTGAAATCGGGCGATAGCCTGAGTGTGATTGCCAACAAACACAACACAACCACTAAGGTGATTCGCACCGCCAATAACCTCAAAGGCAACACAATTCGTGCGGGTCAGTACCTAATGATTCCGACTTCGACCCGTGACGACAAAGCGTACACCTTGAGCGCATCCAACCGATTGGCGCAAACCCAGTCTCAAGCGCGTGGCACCTATAAACTGACGCATACTGTGAAGTCAGGGGAGAGTCTCTGGAGCATTGCCTCCGCCAACAACGTATCGCACCAATCCTTGGCAAAATGGAATGGCATGAGCCCAAGAGACACCTTGCGCGTTGGCCAATCACTGGTGATTTGGAAAGAGAACAAAGAAGGCGCGATCATTCGCACTGTCTTTTATGATGTCCGCTCTGGAGATACCCTCAGTGGTATCGCGAGCAAGTTCAAAGTGAAAAGCCGCGACATCGTCAAATGGAATGACCTGAGCAATCAGAAATACCTCAAGCCCGGTCAAAAACTCAAGTTGTATGTCGATGTCACTAAGGTGAGTGTATGAACCCGTCAAGTAACCCTTTGATCATGCTGGTGGATATTTTCCGTTCGCCCAGCGCTTGCTTTCTCGCCTTGTACCAGCGCGGTATGTGGGGATGGCAACCCTACTTGTTTCTGATTCTGTCGCCATTTTTATTCTGGGGCGCCTACTTTGACATGGTCAATGTCGCCTGGCTACAAGAGACACTGGAAGCGCAATTGGCCATCACCAATCCTGAGCAGCTCGCTCTACTGGATGCCAATACCTTAATGGCCAGTGAGATCATCAGTGATGTCGCCGGACGCACACTGACGATTGTGATGTTGGCGTTTTGGTTTAATTTGGCCACTAAGCCGAGTCAGCATCAACATGGATTTTGGCGTTGGTTTGCTGCGAGCGCGGTGATCACCTTCCCAGCGATCATTGGCGATTTGGCGAGCTACATCAGTGTGCTGTTAAAACACGGTCAAGTGATGGTCTACGCTGCCGATCTCAATAGTTTGAATGGCTTACTCAAATTGCCGCTGACTCACTCATGGTCGCAATTTGCCAGCTCATTTCCTTTGCTGCTGCCTTGGTACATCGCGCTGGGATATGCGGCGGTCGGCACTTGGACAGAGTTTGAGCGTGGCCAAGCGTTAGCCATCGCCGCTCTCCCTTGGGTCGCTTACTACCTGATTTGGGCTCTCTATATTGTTATTTTTTAAGCTCAAAACTGGCTAACATTGGATTATGATCGGAGGCGTCACTGTGTGGTGCCTCTGCTGTTTTCAGCGTCAATCCACGATAGAAGATATGATCCAGCTGCAGGCCCGTCAGAAACTGAGTGCGGTTATCGGGCGTAAAAATTACCGCGTTGAGCGCTAAGCCCGACAACGCTTGACGCATCACCGTCATGCGCTCTTCACTCCAACTGTTAAAATCCCCCGCCACCAGCATTGGCCCCTGATGCTTTCTGAGCTCCGTCACCAAGGTGTCAATTTGGCGCAGGTACTCTTGAGTGCCATAAGTGAAATTAACCGCATGAATGTTGACCACGGCAAGCTCACGGCCATCACTCAACGGATAACGAGCATAGAGCGCCGATTTGGGTAAACGCAGCCAAGGTTCCAATTCAGTGTAAGCGCAAGCCAGACGCGGGGCACCGAGTGTCAAATTGAGCACTCCGGCACTGGTATCAAACACTTTAAACGCATCCACTTGGGTGCCAAACCAACGCGCTTGTTCAATGTATTGCTTGAACGCCTCCCCCATACTCGCCTCTTGCAGCAGCACCAACTGCTTGTTGTCACTGAGCTCGCGCAGCGCTGATTGCCAAGACGGGCGATTTTGCTTGTAGATATTCCACACCAAGATATTCAGTTGCCCCTCTTTATCCAGCGCAGGCGCCTGTGGATTCTGGTAGCAATGCAGGGATACCCGACTCTCTTGATTGGACAGCGAGTAGACCTGACGGTCGGCAGGCAAGATAAAAATGGTATGAAAGAGCGTGAGCCCCATTAGCGTAAGCGCACTTATGGTGACTAGCGTTATGGTAAGGCGTTTTTTCATTTCGCGACCCTATTTGGAAAAGGGAGAGTTAGAAAGCGGGTAGTGAGAAAAGGCATAGCTAGAAAAAAACATAGAGTAAAACGTGTGGTAAGGAAAGCGGTCTTAGATAAAACAAAAGAGCCATTAGGCTCTTTTGTTCTCATTCGGATTCGGCGTTAAATCGCTTCTTCGTCTTCTTCACCCGTACGGATGCGTACCACGCGCTCCACATCAGTAATAAAGATTTTACCGTCGCCAATTTTACCGGTTTGTGCGGTTTCGATGATGGTGTCGACACACTGCTCAGCCACCTCTTCGTTGACCACAATCTCAAGCTTCACTTTCGGCAGAAAGTCGACCATGTACTCCGCGCCGCGGTAGAGCTCTGTGTGACCTTTCTGACGACCAAAGCCTTTCACTTCAGAGACCGTCATACCTGTGATGCCGACTTCTGCCAACGCTTCACGTACGTCATCCAATTTAAATGGCTTGATGATGGCTTCGATTTTTTTCATGTTCATCCCTTAAACTTGCGCAACATATTTCCCGATTATCACACGAACATCATGCAATAAAAAGCCCGAGCCAACACTCACCACCAGTTTATCACTCAACCATGGTTATGACTCGGGTCCTTTGACCAATCCCATCGTCGCAAGGCGCTAACGAGACTGATGACGAATGGCGTTATTTTAAGCTTGCGTAAATTATTTTAAGCTCGCGTAATAAGCGGCTAAGTTTTCGATATCCGCATCACTGAGCATCGACGCTTGCGCCTGCATTACTGCTGCCAAGCCGCCATTGCGCTCTTTGTTTTTGTACGCCTTGATAGAGGAGATCAAGTACTGCTCATTTTGACCCTTTAAGTTTGGATAGCCAGGGATCACGGCAATACCATCGGCGCCATGACACGCTGCGCACACGGCGGCCTTCGCTTGCCCTGCCGCCGCATCACCCGCCGCTAATGCGTGTCCACTCACTAATCCTAAGCTCATCATCACTGTGATTGCGATTGTCTTCATTGCTCTTCCTTATCCATTGTCTTTTTTGTTTGATGACGATGGGTATCGCCACTCCCCAATAAGGCTAGGGGTATTATTTTTTACGATTGTGGCACAACTCTGGTTTACTTGTTCCAGGTAAGTTCACAATCTTGACCAATAAAGGCTTTATCAACAAAGAGATGCGCCACTGCTGCAACTTGGTCACCACACATTAAAATCGGCGTTCGGCGTCTCAACCAGCTGGGTACGCCGTACTCCTGAAACAGTTTTTTCATCGGCCGGCGATGACCTCGTTCAGACGGATGAGCGGTAAAACCTTGCGGATCAAAAGTAATACGCAGGGGCTGTGCACTAAGCGCTGCTAAAGACAAATGCCCTTGAGAAGAAGTGCGTAGCGCGAGATGCCCCAAATTGGCGGGGAGTTCGATGCTCTGACCGATAGCAATGTCATGCTGCCAATGTTCAAGACTGGCGTGATCGTCCACCAAGTAGAGTCGCTGCTGATAACGACGAACCTCTCGCTGACCATCCACAACAAACCTAGGGTTCGCATCACAGCGCGCCAGTGCCACTTGTTGCCATATCAATGCGAGTTGATTGACGCTTGGCATGGCGAGTTGGTGCTCGGCAAACCACATGCGCATCAACCTTGCACGCATCACCTCACTGCACGTGCTTAAGGCTTCAATCGATAAGCTCGCATCGGCAAGCAGAACTGCGGCGAACTTATCCTCAAGCAGTTCATCAAGTAGTAACTCTTGCTCGGCGCACAGCTGCGCACTGCGCGCAATCGCAGTGGGTAAGTGGGGCCAGCGCTCGGTCAGCACGGGGGAGACATGATGGCGAATAAAGTTGCGATCAAAGCGGGCATCTTGGTTGCTTTCATCCTCTATCCAATCGAGCTGATGTTCTCGCGCGAAAGCGACGATCGCTTCTCGGCTCACATCGAGTAAAGGGCGCAGCAACGTCCCTTCGCGCAAAGGTTTTTGCTTACCCATCGCAGAGAGCCCTTTCGGCCCGCTACCACGCTTTAACGCGAGTAGAAACGTCTCGACTTGGTCATCGCTATGATGCCCAGTTAACAGCACATCGCCTTGGCTGAGATAGTGTTCGAGGGCTTGATAACGCGCCTGGCGCGCCTTCGCTTCAAGGCTTTCACTGCCGCAATCGAGCCTCACTCTCTCTACATGGCACACCATCTGCGCCGCCGCTGCCCATTGCTCACACCGCTCAGCCCAATGGTCCGCATTTGGACTTAAACCATGATGAACGTGAACAGCGCAGACATCGAGTTCTGGGCGCTGCGTGGCGCGATATTGATGAAGTAAATGCAACAAAACACGCGAATCAACGCCACCACTGAGCGCCAACACCACACGTGGCTGGCTCTGTTTGAATGCGTCGAGATACCTCGACAAGGCTTGGCTAAAGTGTGAATAGAGATCAGTCATAAGGCATCAAGGTTAGACTCATTGGCCAAAGTGTATCACTGCCACTTGGAGGGAGCTATGCTGCTCAAGCGCAAAAGGCGAGCGCCACAACGCAAAAAGGCCGAAACAGAGTTCGGCCTTGAAAGATAGAGACGATAAATCAGCAGTAACCGTAGCTCATCAAACGCTGGTAACGACGCTCAAGAAGCGTATCGTTGTCGAGCGAGGCTAGGTCATCAAGCTGCTTGAGTAGCGTCGCTTTCATATTTTGCGCCATCTGAACATGATCACGATGCGCACCGCCTAGTGGCTCTTCAATGATTTCATCAATCAGCTCAAGCTCTTTAAGACGAGGAGCAATCAGACCCATCGCCTCTGCCGCTTGCGGCGCTTTGTCTGAATCACGCCACAAGATAGACGCACAACCTTCCGGTGAAATCACCGAGTAGGTCGAGTATTGCAGCATGTTGACGTAATCACCAACACCGATCGCCAATGCACCGCCAGAGCCGCCTTCACCGACGACATTACAAATCACAGGCACTTTCAAGCCCGACATGACTTTCAAGTTGGTCGCAATCGCTTCTGACTGACCGCGCTCTTCCGCGCCAACACCTGGATAGGCACCAGCAGTATCAATGAAGGTAATGATCGGCATGTTAAAACGCTCAGCCATTTCCATCAGACGCTTAGCCTTACGGTAACCTTCTGGCTTAGGCATGCCGAAGTTGCGTTTCACTTTGTCACGAGTCTCACGTCCTTTTTGATGACCAATAATCATCACAGGTCGGCCATCAAGGCGTGCCATACCGCCGACAATCGCTTTGTCATCCGCGTACGCTCGGTCACCGGCTAGCTCTTCAAACTCGGTAAACATATGCTGGATGTAGTCCAGCGTGTAAGGACGTTGTGGGTGGCGGGCCAGTTGAGCGGTTTCCCACGCACCAAGATCACTGAAGGTCTTTTTCTTCAGTTCTAAACTCTTTTTCTCTAGCTGTTCGATCTCTTTCGCGAGATCGACGCCAGAATCACCACCATGACGAGACACATCACGTAGCGCTTCGATTTTTGCTTCTAGCTCTGCGATTGGTTTTTCAAACTCTAAAAAATTCAGGCTCATCTATCGATCCTTGTGGGTTTGGCATTCACCAAACTTAGTTAAATTCGAGTTCCACTTGGCTAGCACCAAGCAGTTGTTTTAAATTGTCTAACAGTTCGTCGCTTGGCGTTACTCGCCACTGGGTCCCTAGCGTTAAACGCGCTCGTGCATCGCTACGCTGGTAGTATACATGGACAGGGACTGTCCCTGCCCGATAAGGCTCTAGTATTTGACTAAAGCGCTCAAAAAACTGCCCATCAATTTGATTATGATCGATGGAGAGCGACAAACCACGCGCGTATTTTTCTCGCGCTGATCCAAGATCCATGACTTCACGGGCCGACATTTTAAGTCCCCCATTGAAATCATCAAAGCTGACCTGTCCAGAAACCACCAGAATTCGATCTTTTTCAAGCAATTCGGCGTAACGATCAAGCGCATCGGAGAACAACATCACTTCCATGCGGCCACTGCGATCGTCCAAGGTCATAATGCCAATACGTGAGCCTCGCTTGGTGGTCATCACGCGTGCTGCAACCACTAACCCCGCGACCGTGACACTTTGGTCGCGCCGAGTCGGCGTTGCATCGGCCAAGCGGCAACTGGTGTATTTATCTAACTCTTTAAGGTACGCGTTGATCGGATGCCCCGTCAAATAGAGACCTAAGGTATCACGCTCCCCTTCTAGCCACACTTTCTCTGGCCAAGGTGGCACCTTGGTGTATTTGTGCTCAACTTCCTCAGGCGCTTCGGTCAATACGCCAAACAGATCCGTTTGACCAAAGGCTTCGGCTTGGTGATGCTGGCTGGCCGCTTTGACTGCATCATTGAGTGACGCCATCATCGCCGCTCGATGTGGTCCCAATCTATCAAGCGCACCGGCGTAAATCAGTTTTTCAATCACCCGTTTATTGACCTTTTTCAGATCGATTCGTGCGCAGAAATCAAACAGGTCTTTAAAGTGACCGCCCTCTTGTCTCGCTTGCAAGATGGCATCAATCGGCCCCTCACCGACACCTTTTATCGCACCAATACCGTATACAATGGCGCCATCTTCATCGACATTGAAACGATACAAACCAGAGTTGATGTCTGGTGGTAGCACCTTGAGCTTCATGCGCAAGCATTCGTCCACCAGCCCAACCACTTTCTCAGTGTTGTCCATATCGGCGGTCATCACCGCGGCCATGAACTCCGCAGGATAGTGTGTTTTTAACCACAGCGTCTGGTACGACACCAAGGCATAGGCAGCGGAGTGCGATTTGTTAAAGCCATAACCGGCGAATTTTTCCACCAAGTCAAAAATCTTCATCGCCAACTCGCCGTCGACGCCGTTTTTAATCGCCCCCTCTTCGAAAATGGCGCGCTGCTTGGCCATTTCCTCAGGTTTTTTCTTACCCATAGCTCGGCGCAGCATATCCGCGCCACCGAGCGTATAGCCCGCAAGGATCTGGGCAATCTGCATCACCTGCTCTTGGTAGAGAATGATGCCGTAGGTCGGGTCGAGGGTCTCTTTGAGCGATTCGTGTTGCCAGGTTTCATCTGGGTAGGAAATCGCTTCGCGGCCGTGCTTACGGTCGATGAAGTTGTCCACCATCCCCGATTGCAGCGGGCCCGGTCGAAATAAGGCCACCAGTGCGATGATGTCTTCAAAACAGTCTGGCTGAAGTCGTTTGATCAGCTCTTTCATTCCGCGAGATTCGAGCTGGAATACCGCTGTGGTCTCTGAGTTTTGCAGTAAGCGGAATGATGGCGCGTCATCGAGTGGGATCGATTCGATTCTCACCGGCGCTTTGCCCTCGCGCTCAAGGCGAGGGTTAATCAGCCCCAAAGCCCAATCGATAATGGTCAGGGTACGCAGACCCAAGAAGTCGAACTTCACCAGGCCGGCGGTTTCCACATCGTTCTTATCAAACTGAGTGACAGGGAAGTGTCCTTCCGCATCGGCATAAATCGGAGCAAAGTCGGTGATGGTCGTGGGTGAGATAACCACGCCCCCCGCATGCTTACCGGCGTTTCGTGTACACCCTTCAAGGATGCGACACATGTCGATCAGCTCTTTGACATCTTCGTCGGCTTCATACAGCTCAGGTAATGCAGGTTCGGCCTTGAACGCTTTTTCGAGCGTCATACCCGGATCGGGTGGCACCAATTTAGAGATGCGGTCAACAAATCCAAACGGATGGCCCAGCACTCGGCCGACATCTCGGATAACCGCTTTGGCCGCCATGGTACCGAAGGTAATGATCTGCGATACCGCATCACGACCATACATTTCCGCCACGTGATCGATCACCTGATCACGCTTGTCCATACAAAAGTCGACGTCAAAATCGGGCATCGAAACACGTTCTGGGTTCAAGAATCGCTCGAACAGCAAATCGTACTCAAGCGGATCCAGATCGGTGATCTTTAGCGCGTACGCCACTAAGGAGCCGGCACCCGAACCTCGGCCAGGGCCTACAGGAATATCATTGTCTTTGGACCACTGGATAAACTCCATTACGATCAAGAAGTACCCCGGGAAGCCCATGTTGTTGATCACTTCCAACTCGACTTGCAAGCGCTCATCGTATTCTGGTCGTCTTTCGGCACGCACTTGCGGGTCAGGGAACAGGAACTCCAGTCGCTCTTCGAGACCTTCTTGTGACTTTTTCACTAGGAACTCGGTTTCCAACATGCCATCGGTTGGGAAGGCCGGCAGGAAGTACTCACCCAGTCTCACCGTCACGTTACAACGCTTAGCAATTTCTACACTGTTCTCGAGGGCCTCAGGGATGTCGGCGAAAAGCTCGCACATCTCTTCTTCGGTGCGCAAATATTGCTGAGGGCTGTAATTTTTTGGGCGGCGCGGGTCTTCTAAGGTGTAGCCATCATGAATCGCGACGCGAATTTCATGAGCATCAAACAGCGAGGGCTCGAGAAACACCACCTCATTGGTCGCCACCACCGGCAGTTGCTGCTGCTCGGCAAATTCGAGCGCGAAGTGTAGGTAGCTCTCTTCGTCGTTACGCCCGGTTCGAGTCAGTTCGAGGTAGAAACGGTCGGCAAAATGTTGCTGATAAAACTCGGCGCACTGCTCGGCAATCCCTTGGCTTCCTTTCAGTAGGGCTCGGCCGATTTCACCGCTTCGACCACCGGACAACACAATCAAGCCTTCAGAAAGCTCAGCCAACCACGCTTTGTCAATCACGGGCTGGTGTTGAACATGGCCTCTCAAGTAGGCTTTAGAAATCAATAAGGTGAGATTGTTGTAACCGGTGTTGTCTGCCGCAAGTACGGTTAGCTTCGTCAACTCGTCGCCAAACTCCGGCGATTGCATGACAAAATCCGCTCCTATGATGGGTTTTACGCCACAGTTGTGCGCAGTGCTGTAAAACTTCACCAAGCCACACAGGTTGGTAAAATCGGTGAGCGCAACGGCAGGCATACCTAGTTCAGCCACTTTCTTCACCAAGGGCGGCACTTTCGACAGACCGTCAATCATGGAGAAATCACTGTGAACTCGAAGGTGGATAAACTTAGGGTCGTTCATAGGTTGTGAATCACTTAGGTACAAATAGGTAACATCAGTTGGGGGCTATTCTACGTTATCGCCCCCACTCGCTCAATTCGCAAGGCTACTCGATGCCGAGCGCGCGTTTCACCGGCTTAAAGCTTTTGCGATGCTCATCAATCACGCCGTGCGCTTCAATCGCCGCAAAATGGGCTTTGGTCGGGTAACCTTTGTGTTGCGCAAAACCAAATTGCGGATGTCGCTTATCAAGCGCTTCCATCTCTTGATCGCGCACCACTTTTGCGATGATTGACGCAGCGCTGATTTGCGCGACACGCAAATCACCTTTGACGACCGCCATCGCATCCATAGGCAGATCAGGGACTCGGTTGCCATCAATCAGAGCAAGATCGGGCGTTAGCGATAAACCCGCAATCGCGCGCTGCATCGCAACCATTGTCGCTTGAAGAATATTCCACTCGTCAATTTCAGCGGGGGAGCATCGACCGACAGACCAGGCCAACGCTTTCTCTTTGATTTCCGGTAGCAAGGCTAAGCGCTTTTTCTCAGAGAGTTTTTTTGAATCATTGAGCCCTTCGATCGGATTGTTCGGATCGAGGATCACCGCTGCGGTCACGACATCGCCGACTAAAGGGCCACGCCCCACTTCATCGACACCGGCAATCCATTGATAGCCTGTTGGATACTCAAACGGGGCTAAGGGGGTAGCTTGTTTTGCCATTTATGCTTTACCTATTAATGATAATACGGCGTTGGCCGCTTGTTCATCGGCGCCTTTACGAATCCAATGATGCATCTCGGTGAATTTCTCGACCATCGTCTCCCCTTCACCAGCCAAGAGCCTTTCTATCTCCGCACTGAGATTTTCTGGTGTGCACGCTTCGAGTAAGTACTCTTTAACGATCTCTTTGTCCGCCAAAATATTAGGTAAAGAGACAAACGGCGTTTTGACTAAGCGACGCGCGATAAACGCAGTAATGGCGTTCACTTTATACCCCACCACCATAGGACGCTTAATGAGCATGCACTCTAACGCCACGGTGCCAGAGGCCAGCAGGACCACATCAGACGCCGTAATGACGTTACGCGCGGTATCATCCACCAAGGTGAACTCAAGTTCTGGTGCATAAGTTTGCCAAGCATGCTCAAATTGCTCACGACGCTTAGGGTTAACCAAGGCCACCACAAAGCCTAAATCGGGATGGGTTTGATGCAGGCGTTGGCAGGTTTCAAGGAAAGGTTGGGAGAGCATGTTAAGCTCACTGCCGCGACTGCCTGGCAGCACCGCTAACCAGCGTTTATTCGGGTCCAAACCGAGCAACTCACGCGCGGGCGCTTTGTCGGAGACCATAGGAATTGCATCGGCAAGGGTGTGGCCAATAAACTCACACGGCACTTGGTGGCGATCATAGAAGGCTTTTTCAAACGGCAAGAATGCAAGCACCAGATTCGTCGCTGCTTCAATCTTGACGATACGTTTTTGTCGCCACGCCCAAACCGACGGGCTGACATAATGGACGGTTTTAATGCCCGCTTGCTTTAAACTGAGCTCAAGCCGTAAGTTGAAATCAGGCGCGTCGATACCGACAAACACATCGGGCGGATTGTGAGTAAAGTAATCGACCAAAGAGGCTTTGACTTTGAGCAGTCTCGGCAGTCGACCCAGCACTTCGACCAGCCCCATCACGGCCAGTTCTTCCATATCGAACAGAGATTCGCAGCCCTGAGCGATCATCTTAGGGCCACCAATACCGACAAATTCCGCATTGGGGTAGCGTGCTTTTATCGCTTTGATAAAGCCCTCGCCTAAGGTATCACCAGAGAGTTCTCCCGCGACGATACCAATTCTCAGTGGCTTTTCCATTGTCATGATGTATCGGTCCAATTAAATGCAAAATAAAAAAGGCCGTCTGATTTCCTAGACAGCCTTTTAGACATCGAGCGCAGGCCGCGATTAACGAATAATGCCGCGTTCTGTATTTTCCAGCATGTGCGAGAAGCGTCCGACAGAGGCAAACTCTTTCGCCATTTCCGCCAAGATAGGTTTCACTTCTTCCATGGTTTTACCTGAGCGGTAGATTTCTTTGTACGCTTTTTGTAGGGCGCGAATCTCTGCTTTTTCAAACCCATTGCGCTTAAGGCCAACCAAGTTCAAACCAAATGGAGTGGCGTGGTTACCTTGCGCTAAGACATAGGCAGGCACGTCTTGGACGACAGCAGAACAGCCACCGATATACGCGTAAGCCCCCACCGTACAGAAAGGGTGAATCGCTGACAGTGCCATCACACCCGCGTAATCTTCCAAGGTGACATGACCACCTAAAATCGCGTTGTTTCCGATGTGTGTATGGTCACCAACAATCACGTCGTGTGCGATGTGTGCGTTAACACACAATAGGTTGTCGTTACCAATGACCGTCGTCGCTTTGTCTTGCACCGTGCCACGGTGGATCTGCACCGCTTCACGAATGACGTTGCGATCGCCAATCACCACCGTTGTCTCTTCGCCGCCGTATTTCTTATCTTGGTTCTCTTCACCAATGACCGCGTGCGGGAAGATGCGGTTCTCTTTACCTATCGTCGTATGACCTTTGATCACGACATGGGACATGATTTCTGTGCCCTCACCAATCTCCACTTGGCCGGAGATGTAAGTGAAAGGCCCAACGGTCACATTCGCAGCGATGGATACGTCACCTTCGATGACCGCAGAAGGGTGAATTTGAGCCGTCTCATGAATCATATTAGAACTCTCGACGAGCACATTTAAGCTCTGCTGAACAAACCACTTCGCCATCAACCGTTGCTACACCATTGAATGCAGCAATGCCGCGGCGCTCTTTCAAAAATTCTACTTTGATCACCAGTTGATCACCTGGAGTGACCGGTTTACGGAACTTGGCTCCGTCGACACTGGCAAAGTAGTACAACTCGTTCTCAGAAGGCGCACCAAACGATTTAAACGCCAGAAGACCGGTCGCTTGTGCCATCGCTTCCAAAATCAGTACACCAGGGAACACTGGGAGTTGCGGAAAATGACCCGTAAACTGAGGTTCATTGACTGAAACATTTTTGATCGCCGTGAGGTACTGCGCTTCTTGGAAATCCGTCACACGGTCAATGAGCAAGAATGGGTAGCGATGAGGCAACAATTCCTGAATTTCAGTAATGTTCATCGTTTTATTTTCAGTAGTCAAAGTCATATTCCTATGTTGAATGCTAAATTCTTTTAAGTTGTGGCGCATTATAGACGAAAAAGGCTCGCAAATCGCGAGCCTTCGCTGACAAAAACGCATGAGCCGCCAGATAGACATAGCAGCGCTCAACGCGCGAGTGCCTGTGGCACACCCTGTTAGTCAGGCTGTTGGTTTTCCAACTGCTTTTCGACCGCTTTCAAACGCTTGTTCATCTCATCAATGCGATGAACACGAGCGGCGGTTTTACGCCATTCACGATTGGTCTGCAGAGGAATACCTGACGAATACATGCCTTTCTCTTCAATACCACGCATCACCATGCCCATACCGGTAATGGTAACGCCATCGGCAATCTCAATATGACCATTGATCACGCTGCCGCCACCAATGATACAGTACTTGCCAATGGTGGTACTGCCAGCAACAATCGTACCACCCGCCATCGCGGTACCATATCCGATGTGTACGTTGTGCGCGATTTGCAGTTGGTTATCAAGAATGACGTTATCTTCAATCACCGTATCGTCAAGCGCGCCACGGTCAATCGTGGTACATGAACCGATTTCAACTCGGTTACCAATACGAACGCTACCAAGCTGAGGAATTTTAACCCACTCACCTTTCTCATTGGCATAGCCAAAGCCGTCTGAGCCAATCACAGTGTTGGCTTGCACTAGACAGTCTTCACCAAGAGAGACTTGATGATAAATGCTCACATTCGGCCATAGCTTGGTGCCTGCACCAATTGAGGCGTTTTTGCCAATAAAGCAGCCCGCGCCAATCGAG
Organism: Vibrio sp. R15-SG3-ISO1A; assembly: GCF_059833955.1. NCBI lineage: Bacteria > Pseudomonadati > Pseudomonadota > Gammaproteobacteria > Vibrionales > Vibrionaceae > Vibrio > Vibrio sp. R15-SG3-ISO1A. The sequence continues at coordinate 50,388 of NZ_JCBDGH010000082.1, read as the reverse complement.
ACATTATCACCCAGTGTTGCGCCTGACTCGACCACCGCATTCGCGCCAATCGAAACATTGCTGCCCAGTGTCGCATCCGCAGCGATAACGGCACTTGGCGCGATTTCAGCCGCCGGCATAGGCGTAGTGTCTAGCGCTTGCGCCACTTTGGCGAACGCCACGTAAGGGTCGTTGACAACAAGCACGTTGCCGTGGCATTGCTCTCGCTGGGCCTCTTTGACCATCACCACAGTGGCTTGGCACTGTTCTAAGTGCTTGGCGTACTTTGGGTTAGAAAGAAAAGTGACGTGGCCCGTTTGGGCCTTGTCCATCGGGGCAACCATAGTGACGGTCGCCGTTGCGTCGCCATACAATTGACCCGAGGTAATCGTTGCCAGTTCGGCAAGAGTCAGAGTTTTCATAAACGATTATTTAAGTGCTTTGATCACATCTTCAGAAATATCGAATTCAGGCTTACCGTATTGCAATGCAGTAATATCGATCACGAGATCGTAGCCTTCTTTTTCAGCGATTTTGTTCACCGCGTCTTGAATTACTTTAAACAGTTTCTGCTTCTCTTGTGCTTCACGACGAGCAGACGCTTGCTCAAGAGATTGACCTTTAATGCGGAATTCATTTTCGAGCTGCGCAATTTCGATACGCGCTTTTTCGACATCTTCTTGGCTCATCAGCTCAGCGTCACGCTTAAGTTTTTCCACTTTGGTACGCGCTTTCGCTTCAATCGCTTTTAGCTCGTCCGCTTTGTCTTTAAAGTCTTCCTGCATTTTCTGCAGAGCAACTTCACGTTGGGGCAGAGCCTGAAACACCATGGCGGTATTGATGTAACCAATTTTTTGCGCCGCTTCTGCTGCATGAGCAAAAAGAGAAGACGTCATAATAACAAGGCCAAGGCCCGCCGCTTTGATAGTTTTGTTCACTGTAAAATTCCCCTTTAGAAGGTTCTGCCGATTGTGAAAGTGAAGAATTCTTCGTCATCACCTTCGTATTTCTTAATAGGTTTCGCTACCGAGAAGACCAATGGTCCCATCGGAGACATCCATTGCAACGCCGCACCGTATGATGCGCGGTAGTTGGTTGGATCTGAGTAATCCTCATAGTATTGAGTGCCCGCATAACTCGCATCGTAGTTAAACTCGGTATCCCACACACTTGCCGCGTCGACGAACACACTGGTTCGGATTTGGCTGCGCACTTCATCAGACGCAAATGGCGTCGGTACAATCAGCTCCATACTGGCCAGCGCGATGGCATTACCACCAACCGAGTCGTCCGTTGCCACCACACAGCCGTCGTTTTCACTGCTTGGAGGACAGACGCTCGAGTTGCTGGAGTTGTAAACCGCCCTTGGACCTGCTGAGTTAGAACCAAAGCCACGTAATGTGGTGAAGCCACCCGCGTAGTAGTTCTCATAGAATGGGAACAGGTTATCGTTGCCATCCGTTTGACCGTAACCGTTACCGTAACCCAAGCGACCACGCATCAACAAGGTAAACTCGTGCTTTTTGGTCAATGGCACATACTGTCTCACGTCGTACTGCAGCTTAAAGTACTGCGCGTCTGAGCTAGGCACGGTGGCCTTGGCGAAAGCGCGTTGGTAGTTGCCTGCCGTTGGGAAGTAGCCCCTGTTGAGGTTGTTGCGCGTCCAAGAGACATTCACGTCAAAATCTTGAGTGATAATATTATCGCTTTCGCCTTGACCAATACTGGCAGCAAACTGCTGCGCCTGATCGTAGGTGGGCACGTTACCGATGTTGTTATGGGTGTAGCCTAACCCGAATTCGAAACGGTTGAGTTCATCAAACGGGAACCCCCAAGTCACACTAGTACCATAACTTTCGTTGGTGTAGTCGATGATCCCCGCTTCTGAGGCTTCAAATTCGTTGTAGAAAATCTTACCGCCCATACTGACACCATCGAGGTTCCAGTACGGATCGCGATACTCAAGGCTGACGTTCTTCTGGTAGTCGTTCATCATTGCACTGATACCGACGCGATCTCCAGAGCCCGCGAAGTTATCTTGTTGCAAACCGACCTGGAAACTGACCCCCGACTCAGTGCCGTAGCCAACACCAAAGTTAATGCTGCCTGAGTTGGCTTCTTTGACGTTGTAGACTAGGTCTACCTGATCATCACTGCCCGGAACTCGTACCGTCTGGACATCAACGGTTTCGAAGAAGCCCAAACGGCTCAAACGGTTTTTACCCGTTTCTATCGCGCGCGAGTTAAGCCAACTGCCTTCCATCTGACGCATTTCACGGCGCAGCACTTCGTCTTTGGTGGCATTGTTGCCGACAAAGCGAATATCACGGACGTAGATACGATTGCCCGCCTCTACATTGACAATCAGAGAGACCTGCTGATTTTCATCATCAAATTCAGGAATGGTGGTCACTTGTGGATAGGCATAACCGGCTTCACCCAGTACGCGCTTGATGTTCTCTTCAAGAGAGGTCACGGCAGAGCCATTGTAGATTTCGCCGTTTTCGAACGTGACCAAATCTTGCAGCTCTTGCTCTTTACCGATCAGTTCACCACGGAACTGGACATCTTTAACGGTGTACGGCAAGCCCTCTGATAGCCCCAGCGTGATGTACACCCCTTTTTTATCGGGTGAAATCGCGACTTGCGTCGAATCCACTTGGAATTTTAAGTAACCACGATCCAGGTAGTACGATCTTAAAGCTTCAATGTCGCCCGCTAAGACTTGCTTTTGATATTTATCATCGGCGAGGAAGTTCCACCATGCGACATCCACATTAAGATTGAAACGGCTCAGCAGCTCTTCATCTTCGAAGACTTCATTGCCGATAAAGTTGATTTGTTGGATTTTCGCAGAGACACCTTCAGAGAAGACGAATTTGACATCACTCCGGTTACGCGGCAGCGGCGTCACGACTGCTTTGACTGACGCGTTGTATTTACCCACGCTGTAGTAGAAATCTTCCAACCCTTTCTCAATATTGGACAGGGTAGTACGATCCAGCGCTTCACCGACGCGCATTCCGGAGGCGTCAAGGTTTTGCTGCAACTGCTCTTCTTTGATCGCCTTGTTCCCTGAGAAAGAGATGCTGGCAATCGTTGGGCGCTCTTTGACTTGTACCAACAACACATCGCCATCGCGAAGCACTTTGATGTTCTCAAAGTTACCTGAATCGTAGAGTGCACGAATGATCTCAGAAACGTCTTGCCCATCGACAGTGTCACCGACACGGACAGGCATTTTCAAAAGCGCCGCACCGAGAGCCACACGCTGCAACCCTTCGATCTGTATGTCTTCAACCACGAAGCTCTCGGCACCGTTTGCGCTCACACTCGTCGCGAGAAGCGTCGCAAACAGAATATTTTTCATCGCCATATTTGTTTTAGTTATTCCTTTCTACACCCTTCGCCCCGTTTAAAGACGAGCAAAATCATTGAAAATCGCCACTGCCATGAGAGAGAAGATAATCGCACCGCCGATACGGTAACCCATTTCCTGGACTTTTTCAGGCACAGGGCGTCTGATTATGGCTTCAATAGCAAAAAACAATAAATGTCCACCGTCGAGCATCGGCAGTGGAACGAGGTTTATAATGCCTAAGTTCACGCTGATAAGCGCAAGGAAACCGAGAAAATAGACCAAGCCATAATCGGCGGTCGTTCCTGCCCCTTTCGCGATCGAAATCGGTCCACTTAGGTTGTTCAATCCAACATCACCGACAATCAGTTTTTTCAGCATACTGATGGTCAAGGTGATCACTTGCCCGGATTTTTCAATCGCTTTACCGACTGATTCAAATACACCAAATTGCAGGTCGAAGCGATAGCTTTGCGGCCATTCTGCGACTTCTGGAGCAATTCCCGCAAAACCAATCACTCGCTGGTCTGAAAGCGCTCGGCTGTCTGGCGTTAAAGACACGTCCACAGACTGGCCATCACGCTCCACTTTGAGTGCAAGCGCGCGATTAGGGCTTGCTTGAATGGTCTCGACGACCTGCTGCCAACTCTCGACAGCCCGTCCATCGATACTCACTAACGTATCACCGACAAGCAGGCCAGCACGTTCACCGGCACTTCCCTCGCCGACATTGGTCAAACGAGCGGAAATCTCTGGCGTAAAGGGAATAAATCCAAGCGCTGACATAGCAGACTGCGTCTCAGGGTCAAAGTTCCATTCATCTAAATAGAGCACTTTGGTTTCTTCGACCCCCACACCGTCCGCCGGTGCGACGGTCAGGGTCAATTGACTGTCGCCAATATGGCGGATAAGCCCCATATTGACCGACTCCCAATCTGCGGTTTTGACGCCGGAAACCGCTTTAAGTTCCATGCCAGGTTCAAGACCGGCTTGCGCCGCAATCGAGTATGGCGTGACTTGTCCCACGACCGGTTTCACCGCAGGGACACCAATGATGAACACCAACCAATACGCGAAAATGGCAAACAGGAAGTTAAATGCTGGGCCTGCCGCGACAATTGCGCTTCGCTTCCACAAAGGTTTACGGTCAAAGGCGAACGCTTGCTGATCCTCAGGCACATCATCCACTCGGCCATCAAGCATTTTCACGTAACCACCGAGAGGGATCAAAGAAATAGAGTACTCGGTGCCATCTTTACCGACTTTACTCCATATGGATTTACCAAAACCGATAGAGAATTTTTCGACTTTTACGCCACAGCGGCGCGCCACCCAAAAATGGCCAAACTCATGCACGGCGACCAAAATGCCTAATGCAATGATAAATGAGATAAAGTTCCACAAAATACCGGTCATAGCGTCCGTCCGTTCATGGTTTCTATGGCGAATGCACGTGCCATACTATCGAGCTCTAGAATGCTCTCCAAACTATCACATTGCCCCTGACCACGGCTAGCACAGATCCGATTAGTGACCTGCTCATTGATGCGAGCGATGTCAGTGAACGCCAGTTTACGATCAAGAAAAGCCTGCACTGCAACTTCGTTGGCCGCATTGAGCGCTGTGGTCGCATGCTGACCTTCAAAACAGGCATCAATGGCCAATTTCAAGCAGGGGTAACGTTGGTAATCCGGCTGTAAAAAGGTCAGTTCGCCCACTTGAGTAAAATCTAACGGTGCCACACCAGCAGCAATACGCTCAGGGTATGAGAGTGTCAGCGCAATCGGCGTTGCCATATCCGGCTCGCCCATCTGAGCCAAGACGGAGCCGTCACGATATTGCACCATTGAGTGGATCACAGATTGAGGGTGGATCAGAACTTTGAGTTGCTCGCGGCGAGCATTGAACAGCCATTTTGCTTCAATAAACTCAAGCCCTTTATTCATCATGGTGGCCGAATCCACCGAGATTTTTGGCCCCATGGACCAGTTAGGATGAGCAATCGCTTGTTCTGGGGTCACCTGCTCTAGACTCGCAATGTCGCTGTAGCGAAACGGCCCGCCAGAACCGGTCAAGAGAATATGGCTAATACCCTGCTTTTCAAGATCGCAGCGCCCTAGCTCCGTTTGCGCCTCGACGGGCAAACATTGGAAGATGGCATTGTGCTCACTGTCGACAGGCATTAACTCCGCGCCATACTTGGCAACCGCGTCGATAAAAAGTTGCCCAGACATCACCAACGCTTCTTTGTTGGCAAGCAGCACTCGCTTACCGGCTTTCACCGCCGCCATGGTCGGTAACAAACCGGCCGCGCCGACAATAGCCGCCATCACGGTATCTACATCATCCAGCGCTGCCATTTGGCACATCGCATCCACACCAGATAAGACATCAATGGTGAGCGACTCTCCGGCTAACGCTAACTTGAGCGCGCCCGCAGCATCATCGCTCGCCATGACCGCATACTGGGGTTTCCACTTAAGGCACAACTGGCGCATTTTCTCGACGTTGTGTCCCGCGACTAAAGCAACGACCGAGTAGTGTTCACGATTCTGTTCGAGCACCTTAAACGTACTGTCACCAATCGAACCTGTCGCGCCGAGTATTGTCAACTTACGCATAGTAGTTACAACCAAGAAGGTAAAGGCAAGCGCCCGCTTGCCTTAGAATTAGAAAATGAAGTAGAGCAGCGCAAACACGGGAAAGGCAGCCGTCAAACTGTCAATGCGATCCAATACACCGCCATGACCAGGAATGATGTTACTGCTGTCTTTAATGCCAGAGACGCGCTTAAACATGCTCTCTACCAGATCGCCCAATACTGAGATAATCACCGTCGCTAAGGTAATCCCGACCATCACAAATGCGTTGGTAAACGGAATCTCAAACCAATGTGAAAAGCCCCAAGCAACTAAACTGGCGGTCACCATTCCGCCCACTAATCCTTCAATGGTTTTATTGGGGCTCACTTTAGGTGCCATTTTATGTTTACCGATGCTTTTACCGACAAAGTAGGCACCGCTGTCCGCCGCCCAAACAATCAAACAGACAAATAGAACCAAACGCGCGCCGTGGAAAGGATCGCTATAGAGGTCCTGCGCACGCAGCATCACCACGCTCCAGAAAAAGGGCAATAGCGTTAAGATTCCGAAAAGGTGTCTGAGCAGCGTCGACCCCTGCCACAGTGTGGCGGATTTGGGATAGGTAATCGCCAGCACGCTGGCAAAAAGCCACCAAGCGCAACCTAAGCCTAGTAAAGTAAGGTGGGATAAGGAAATCTCATTTAAGCTGTACGCATCAAATGGGACCAAGAACGCACTGGCCGCAAACAGTATCGCTGCAGGGACAAGTGCTAAGTAGCGGGATTTGGCCTCGACAAATTGAGTCCACTCCCAAAAACCTATCATAGTGACCACGGCCAGCGCCGCCATAAACGTAGGTAAAGACAGTTGAAAGATGCCTAAAATGACTAACGGAGCAAGGATAAGTGCCGTTATTATTCTTTGCTTCAAACTTAAATCCTTTATTCGCTTTTCATCAATGCCTTGATTTGTTCACCTGTACACCCGAACCGTCGTTCGCGATTAACAAACCAAGTCACTGCTTCGACAAGACTATTCTCGTCAAATTCTGGCCAGTAGATCGGCGTAAAGTAGAGCTCAGCATACGCCATCTGCCATAGCATGAAGTTGCTAATTCTACACTCTCCACTGGTTCGAATCATCAAATCGACCTCAGGAATGTCGTTCATCGACAAATGATCGGTCATTAATGATTCAGTAATCTCTTCTGGTGCAAGTTCACCGCGAGCCACTTTGCTGGCAATCGCTTTGGTCGCTTCCACAATGTCCCATTTGCCGCCGTAATTCGCCGCAATATTGATCACCATTCCGCTATTGTTCGCCGTTAAGGCTTCTGCAGCGGCAATTTTCTCTTGCAAGCGTTCATTAAAACGAGACTTATCACCAATGATCCGCAGCTTGAGGTTGTTCTTATGCAGTTTCTTTACTTCTGATGACAGCACAGAAATAAACAACTCCATCAACACGCCGACTTCTTCTTCTGGTCTACGCCAATTCTCGCTACTGAAAGCAAACAAGGTGATGGCCTTGATGCCGAGTTTAGCGGAAGTCGAAATCGCCTTACGTACCGCTGCCACCCCATTTTTATGGCCAAAGACACGCGGTTTACCTTGTGCTTTCGCCCAACGGCCATTGCCGTCCATGATGATTGCGATGTGTTTAGGGAGTACGTCAGGTGAGAGTTGAATGTTTTGCATAAGAGGGATTGGGTTTCCAGCAGGGTCGAAGAGATGCAATAAAAAAACGCTGTGCTGTTCGCCCAGCGTTTTTACTCATGGGCAGTTTAATGACTATTAAACTTCCATCAACTCTTTTTCTTTTGCTGCTAGCACTTCGTCAACTTTCTTAACCGCTGCGTCAGTCAGTTTCTGAATTTCATCTTGTGCTTTGCGATCTTCGTCTTCAGAGATCTCTTTGTCTTTCAATAGCGCTTTAAGGTCGCCATTGGCATCGCGACGAATGTTACGAATCGCCACGCGAGCACCTTCTGCTTCACCGCGAACGATCTTAACGAGGTCTTTACGACGCTCTTCTGTTAGTGGTGGCAGAGGAACGCGGATGATGGTGCCCGCAGACATTGGGTTTAGGCCCAAATCAGACATCATGATCGCTTTTTCTACTTTCTGAGTCAGCTCTTTGTCGAATACCGTGATCGCCAGTGTACGCGCATCTTCCGCAACAACGTTCGCGACTTGGTTTAGCGGTGTTGGTGCGCCGTAGTACTCTACTGAAATACCAGAAAGAAGGCTTGGGTGAGCACGACCAGTACGTACTTTAGATAGGTTGTTTTTTAGCGCTTCAACGCTTTTTTCCATGCGCTCTTGAGCGTCTTTTTTGATTTCGTTAATCACAATATCACCTTGATGTGTCATTCTTATCGAAGTCTCCCCACTAATGGGATGACGACCTTCGAAAGGCAATACCGTAGCCAACACAATGCTCGCTACGGTTGAATTCAATTAGTTTGCAGAGCTAATCAGTGTGCCTTCAGCTTCACCCATAACCACGCGGCGCAGTGCGCCAGGTTTGTTCATGTTGAACACACGAATTGGCATTTTGTGGTCACGAGCCAGAGTAAATGCGGCTAAGTCCATTACTTTCAGTTCTTTATCAAGAACTTCAGCGTAAGATAGCTTATCATACAGCTCCGCGTCTGGGTTGGCTACTGGGTCTGCAGTAAATACCCCATCCACTTTTGTCGCTTTGAGAACCACGTCAGCTTCAATCTCAATACCACGCAGACACGCTGCTGAATCTGTTGTGAAGAATGGGTTACCTGTACCGGCAGAGAAGATCACAACACGACCTTGGCGCAGCTGGCTGATAGCATCGGCCCAGTTGTAATCATCACACACACCTTTTAGAGGGATAGCGGACATCACGCGCGCGTTCACGTACGCACGGTGCAGCGCATCACGCATCGCAAGACCATTCATTACTGTTGCTAGCATGCCCATGTGGTCACCGACAACTCGGTTCATACCGGCTTCAGCAAGACCGGCACCACGGAACAAGTTACCACCGCCGATAACAACACCCACTTGAACGCCCAGTTCAACGAGCTCTTTTACCTCTTGAGCCATACGATCAAGGATCGTAGGGTCGATACCAAAACCTTCTTCGCCTTGTAGAGCTTCACCGCTCAGTTTTAACAGAATACGTTGATATGCTGGTTTAGGGTTTGTCGTCATGGAGTCTACCTTCCAATAAAGAGAGTGGTTGATTAACAGTCATGGATAGGGGAGAAAATCAAGTTCATAGACCCTAGTTCCTAGAGAAGAAATCCACTCTAGACTCTAGGAACTCGGCACTAGGCACTATGCACCTAGGGACTTGCACCGAGTCACTAACACCCCTATTCATCACGGCTAATCGTTTGCACGCTAGTCATAAAAAGACCGCAGCCTTGGCTACGGTCTAAATAGTAAGCGCTACACTAAGGATTAACCTTTTTGAGCTGCTGCTACTTCTTCAGCAAAGCTCATTTCTGCGCCTTTCTCGATACCTTCGCCAACTTCTAGACGAACGAACGTAGCAACAGAAGCGCCTTTCTCTTTCAGCATTTCGCCTACAGATTTCTTAGGCTCCATGATGAACGCTTGACCTGTTAGAGAGATTTCGCCAGTGAATTTCTTCATGCGGCCGATAACCATCTTCTCAGCGATCTCTTGTGGCTTGCCTTCGTTCATAGCGATTTCAACTTGAACTTCTTTCTCTTTAGCCACTACGTCAGCTGGTACGTCTTCTGGGTTAACGTACTCTGGCTTAGACGCAGCAACGTGCATTGCAACGTGCTTAAGAGTTTCAGCATCGCCTTCACCCGCTACCACAACACCGATTTTCTCACCGTGACGGTAAGAAGCGATTGCAGCACCTTCAACGTACTGAACGCGACGGATGTTGATGTTTTCACCGATCTTAGCAACTAGAGCAACACGCTCTTCTTCGAATTTAGCAACAAGCTCTTCAGCAGATGCTTTAGACGCTAGCGCGTCTGCTGCTACTTTCTCTGCGAATGCAGTGAAGTTGCCATCTTTAGCAACGAAGTCAGTTTGGCAGTTAACTTCAAGAAGAACAGCAACACCGCCTTCTTCTTTGATGATGATTGCGCCTTCAGCTGCTACGTTACCTGCTTTCTTAGCAGCTTTCGCAGCGCCTGATTTACGCATGTTCTCGATTGCTAGTTCGATGTCAGCGTTTGCTTCAACAAGCGCTTTCTTACATTCCATCATACCTGCGCCAGTACGTTCGCGCAGTTCTTTAACTAGAGCAGCAGTAACAGCCATTCTCTATTCCTCAGTTGATTCTGGATTGGGTAAAAAACAGGGGCCTACACACGTTCGGCCCCTATTGATAACTATAACTCAGTTTATGCGACAACAAGATTGCACATAAACCAAGTGTGACACGGAGCCGCTATTATTCAGCTTCTACGAAACCGTCTTTTTCAGCAGCTGCAGCTACGTCTTTGTTACGACCTTCTGTAACCGCTTGAGCAGCAGCGTTTAGGTATAGCTGTACTGCACGGATTGCGTCATCGTTACCTGGGATAACGAAGTCAACGCCGTCTGGGTTAGAGTTAGTATCAACAACAGCGTAAACTGGGATACCTAGGTTGTTTGCTTCTTTAACTGCGATGTGCTCGTGATCAGCGTCGATAACGAATAGAGCGTCAGGTAGGCCGCCCATATCTTTGATACCACCAAGAGATTTCTCTAGCTTCTCCATTTCGCGAGTACGCATTAGAGCTTCTTTCTTAGTTAGCTTGTCAAAAGTACCGTCTTGAGACTGAGCTTCTAGATCTTTTAGACGCTTGATAGACTGACGAACAGTTTTGTAGTTAGTTAGCATACCGCCCAACCAGCGGTTGTTAACGAAGTACTGGTTGCTAGCAATAGCCGCTTCTTTAACAGCTTCAGATGCAGCGCGCTTAGTACCTACGAAAAGAACTTTACCTTTTTTCTCGCCAACTTTCGCTAGCTCAGCAAGCGCTTCGTTGAACATTGGTACAGTTTTTTCTAGGTTGATGATGTGAACGCGGTTACGAGCACCAAAGATGAATGGCTTCATTTTTGGGTTCCAGTAACGAGTTTGGTGACCGAAGTGAACACCAGCTTTCAGCATATCGCGCATTGATACAGTTGCCATTTTAAAATCCTCTATGGGGTTAGGCCTCCACATTCCCCATAACTCCGACTAGGCTTCTGCCCAGCACCCCGGAATATGTGTCGGAATGTGTGTGATTTAAAGATAAATGTGTTTGGATGTTGCCCGCTTCGCCACCTCAACGCATCAAGGTGAAGAGAACAGACCGCAATTCCGGCGCGCTTTATATCATATTTTTGCGTTGTTTGGCTAGAAAAAAAACCACTTTCACCGCGTCCAAACCCCGCGAAATCACCGACCGTCACAGCAACCCTAGTCATCTTAAGGATTTATCGAGATTACACTTTCGCCCCTCTTCCTGTTAGAATGCGGCCATTCGCACCAGAGCGTGCTGACAGTGTTAGATAGAGAAAGCCGATGTCAATTAAGATCAAAACCGCACAAGAAATTGAACGCATGCGCATAGCTGGCGCATTGGCCGCTGAAATCCTAGAGATGATCGAGCCGCACGTCCAAGTCGGCGTAACGACCGATGAGCTCAACCAGATTTGTCACGACTACGCCACCAGCAAAGGTGCGTACTCTGCGCCACTCGATTATCATGGTTTCCCGAAATCTATCTGTACTTCGATCAACCACATTGTGTGTCACGGCATTCCTGCCAACCAAGATGAAATGGGTAGCAACGGTCAGATGAAACCGGCGGTGTTAAAAGATGGCGACATCATCAACATCGACATCACAGTGATTGTTCCCGATGATGAAAACGCCGATCTTTCCGTGCGCCCAGCAGGCTACCATGGCGATACTTCGAAGATGTTCTTAGTGGGTGAGGTCTCCCCTGCCGACAAGCGCTTGTGTATGGTGACACAAGAAGCCCTGTACGTTGGGATGCGTAAAGTCAAACCGGGTGCTACGGTTGGCGATATTGGCAGTGCCATCGAGAAATACATCAAAGAGAACAACAAGAAAAACCCACGTAATAAGTTTTCTATTGTCAAAGACTTCTGTGGTCATGGTATCGGCAACGAATTCCATGAAGAGCCACAAATTGTTCACTACAAGAACAATGACCGACGTGTGTTGAAAGAAGGCATGTGCTTTACCATCGAGCCTATGATTAACGCCGGTAAATTTGGTGTCAGCGTCGATGCCGAAGATGACTGGACGGTCTACACTGGCGATGGCAAAAAATCCGCTCAGTATGAGCACACCATAGTAGTAACGAGCAACGGCTGTGAAGTGCTGACACTAAGAAGCGATGACACCATCCCACGCCTGATGAACAACGATTAACGATTGAATGGAATATCCCCGCTTACGGGGATATTTTTTTATCTGACTAACTTTGCTAGATTCCTAATTAGGATTTTTTGCTGCATGGATTCGCTGTATGCCCTTTCAAACCCCTTTAGCGCTCGACGAGTCGCAACTCTCCGTCGCCGAGCTTAAACAGCAACTGGAACAGTTTGCTGAACATCAAAAGAATGAATTTCTCAACCATCACCCAGTGACTGACCTTGTCCTAGGTCGCTCTGACTACATTGATTTGCTATTAAATCGACTGTGGCAACATTTCGGTTTCGCCAACTTACCCAACATCAGCTTAGTTGCGGTAGGCGGTTATGGCCGCGGTGAGCTACACCCGCTCTCGGATATTGATATCCTGATTGTCTCTCGCCATACCTTACCGGAAGCGTTGGCCGCCAAAGTCAGTGAGTTTATTACCCTGCTATGGGATTTGCGCCTGGAGATCGGTCACGCCGTGCGTACGGTTGAGCAATGCGCGCAAATCGGCCGAGAAGACCTAACCGTTGCCACTAACTTACAAGAAGCGCGCTTGTTGTGTGGCTGTGAAGAGACCTTCCATAAGCTGAAAATGGAAATCCATTCAGAGAGCTTCTGGCCAAGCGAAATCTTCTATCAAGCGAAAGTACAAGAGCAACGTGAACGCCATGCGCGCTATCACGACACCACCTACAATCTGGAGCCCGATATTAAATCGACGCCAGGCGGACTGCGGGATATTCACACCTTAAGCTGGGTCGCAAGGCGCCATTTCGGGGCCACTTCTTTGTTAGAGATGAGTAAATATGGCTTTCTCACTGACGCGGAATATCGTGAGTTGGTCGAATGCCAAGATTTCCTTTGGCGCGTGCGTTTTGCCCTGCATCTACAGTTAAAGCGCTACGACAACCGCCTCACCTTTGCCCACCAAGCCCAAGTTGCCGAGCTGCTCGGTTTTCAAGGTGAGGGTAATCGAGGTGTGGAGAAAATGATGAAAGAGTTCTACCGCACGCTGCGCCGTGTGGCTGAACTCAACAAAATGCTGCTTAAGTTGTTCGACCAAGCGATTCTGGACAATGGGATTGAGGCCGAGCCTATCATTCTCAGTGAGGATTTTCAGCGCAGAGGACACCTAATAGAAGCGCGTAAACCTGCATTGTTCCAAGCGCGTCCTGAAACCATTCTGGATATGTTTTTACATATCGCCAACGACTCCACCATTGATGGCGTCGCGCCCTCCACTATGCGCCAACTTCGCACCGCACGACGCCGTTTGAACAAGTTTCTTCACACTATCCCAGCAGCGCGTGAAAAGTTTATGGATCTGTGCCGACACCCGAACGCCCTCACTCGCGCCTTTACACTGATGCACAAACTCGGAGTATTAGCCGCCTATTTACCGCAATGGAGTCAAATTGTCGGTCAGATGCAGTTCGACTTATTCCATGTCTACACCGTCGATGAGCACAGCATGCGCTTGCTGAAACACATTCACACCTTTAGCTTTGCGCAAAATCACGACAAGCATCCGATTTGCTGTGAAATCTACCCACGAATTCAAAAGAAAGAGCTCTTGATCCTTGCGGCGATTTTTCATGATATCGGTAAAGGGCGCGGCGGCGATCACTCGGTGATTGGCGAAGGGGAAGCCTATGATTTCTGTATTGAGCATGGTTTGTCTAAACCCGAGGCCAAACTGGTTTCTTGGTTGGTTCGTCATCACCTCTTGATGTCTGTCACCGCTCAGCGGCGAGATATTTACGATCCTGAGGTGATCACTGAATTCGCCAAGCAAGTGCGGGATGAAGAGTATCTGGAGTACCTCGTCTGCCTAACCGTCGCTGATATCTGCGCCACCAACCCTGAGCTTTGGAACAGTTGGAAACGCACCCTGCTCGCTGAGCTTTTTTACTCAACGCAACGTGCCTTACGCCGCGGTTTAGAGAACCCTGTCGATGTGCGTGAGCGCATCCGTCACAACCAGCAGTTAGCTTCTGCCCTGCTGAGAAAAGAAGGGTTCAGTGCCAGAGAGATCGAAGTACTGTGGCAACGCTTTAAAGCCGACTACTTCTTAAGACACACCCACAAACAAATTGCGTGGCACTGCGCGCATCTGCTGCACCATGACGATCCGGCTAAACCATTGATCTTAATCTCTAAGAAAGCAACCCGAGGCGGGACGGAAGTGTTTGTCTACAGCAAAGACCAACATGCTTTGTTTGCGACTGTGGTGGCCGAGTTAGATAGGCGCAATCTCAACGTTCACGATGCGCAGGTTATGACCAGTAAAGATGGTTATGTGTTAGATACCTTTATGGTGTTGGATCAACACGGTGAGGTCATTGATGAGACGCGCCACAAGGCACTGATTAAGCACTTGGTCCACGTACTCGAAGATGGCCGCCCAACCAAGATCAAAACCCGTCGAGTGCCGCGTAACCTGCAGCACTTCAAGGTGAAAACACAAGTCGACTTTCTGCCGACTAAGAGTAAAAAGCGCACCTTGATGGAGTTTGTGGCCCTCGATACCCCAGGACTGCTTGCCACGGTAGGGGCGACGTTTGCCGAATTGAATCTCAACCTGCACGCCGCCAAAATCACCACTATTGGTGAGCGGGCTGAGGACTTGTTCATTATCACCAGTGATCACGCCGGCAAGCTCAGCGAAGAAGAAGAGCAACGACTGCGTGAGACCTTGATCAAGAACGTGGCGGAGTTAGCGCCGTAAGCGATCTCGTCCACAAGTTGCAAAGCTGATTAAAAAACAACTATCTACCACGATCATAGGCTGCTACATTAACCTATGAACACTTTGTTTCCCTTCCCAGATGGGAAGGGGTTACTACAACACAAAAGAGGTAGCTTATGTTTCCAAACCTCACTGGTTTAGGTATTCACGAGCCTAAGCAAATTGAGCGCTATTCACTTCGTCAAGAAGCGCACAAGGATGTGTTAAAGATCTATTTTCGTAAGCAAAAAGGCGAATTGTTTGCGAAAAGCGTAAAATTCAAATATCCCCGCCAAGTCAAAAACGTACTCGTCGACAGTGGCAGCCACCAATACAAAGAAGTGACTGAGATTAATCGCAATTTAACGCTGGTTATCGATGAATTGAACCAAATCACACGACCAGAAAAAGCGGCTGAAACGGATGTGAAACAGAAAATCTTGTCCGATCTTCGTCACTTAGAGAAAGTGGTCGCCAGCAAGATTGCCGAGATTGAAGCCGATTTAGAGAAGCTGAAATAAGCGTACTCTCAACCTAGAAAGACAAAGGACAGCGCAGTCGCTGTCCTTTTTTATTGCGTTCCATATCTTGCTGTCTATATGACTGAGCTCTGCTATAGCCAGCCTGCATATCGACCAATGAGATAGAGTGATACCGCGGCCATGACGCCAGCGACGATATCATCAATCATAATCCCCAAGCCGCCGTGAATACGCTTATCGAGCCAGCCGATCGGCCAAGGCTTGACCATATCGAAAAATCGAAACAAGACAAATCCAGTCAACAGCCACTTCCAATCCGTCGTCGACAGATTAAATAGAGGCACCACCAGCATGGTGATCCAAAAGCCAGCAAACTCATCCCAGACAATCGAACCGTGATCATGCACGCCCATGTCATCAGACGTCACTTGGCAAATTTTGACGCCAATCCAGCAAGAAAACAGCACCGCCACAATATAGAGTGGTAACGGCAGCTGGACCAAAAGAAGATAAAAAGGCACCGCAGCTAAAGTGCCCATGGTGCCGGGGACGATAGGGGAGAGTCCGCTGCCAAAACCTGTCGCAAGCAGATGCCACGGGTTTTTCAGCGAAATAAGTGCTAAGGGATTTGTCATACTGATTCACTAAAATGATCATAGCCTTGTCGTGGCCATGTCATTGGTTGTCCTTTTGAGTGAAGTTCCCAGTGACCCTGTGGGCGAATTTGGCCGATACAGGTCACCTTACAATTACAGTGTGCCAGCGCACTCTCAATCGAGCCACGATTGGCCTCGCTGACGGTAAAACAGAGTTCGTACTCTTCGCCGCTCGACAACGCCATTTGCTGAGCACGTTCGATGCTGGCCAAAAATGTCACCAGTTCATTAGAAACAGGAAGCGTGCTCACGTCAAGGCTTGCTCCAACCTCTGAGCGTTCAAGAATATGCCCAAGGTCAGCAATTAACCCATCAGAGATATCGACCGCGGCACTGGCGAGCCCCAACAAGGCTTGTCCGACCAAGACGCGCGGCGTTGAATAGTAGTGTCGATGTACTAACTCGCCTGCCAAGGGCTTTTGGGCCAAGCTTGGGTCAAGGATCACATCTAACCCCGCTTGGCTATCACCAAGCTCTCCGGTGACGTAGATCCAATCCCCTACTTGGGCCCCATCTCGGCGTAGCGCTTTGCTTGGGTCTACGTATCCCTGTACTGTTAAGGTCATACTGAGCGGGCCTTTGGTGGTGTCTCCGCCAATCAGTTGAATATCGAAATAGTCCGCCAATTGGTAGAATGCATCACAAAATCCGCTCAACCAAGACTCATCGGCCTCAGGTAGGGTGAGCGCCAACGACACCCAAGCAGGCGTTGCCCCCATCGCCGCTAAATCACTGATGTTGGACGCCAGCGCTTTGTGCGCAACAGCGTGAGGATCGGCGTCGAGGAGGAAATGGGTTCCCGCGACTAAGGTATCAGTGCTGATTGCAATCGCCAGATCACTGCCTGGTGGTTGGACTAGCGCACAGTCATCGCCTGCCGCCAACAGCACGTCTTTGCGCTGCCCTTGTCGACCAACAAAATATCGATTAATTAGGTTAAATTCACCCGCCATAGAGAATTTCTCACATAAAAAAGGTCAGCGCTTGCTGACCTTTTATCTCAAAACTACTGAGTTACTTTTTACGTACGTGTGGTGCGGCTTTATCCAGCACACCATTGACGAATTTGTGGCTATCTTCTGCAGCAAACACTTTTGCCAACTCAATCGCTTCGTTGATGACCACTTTGTAAGGAACATCTTCGCGGCGAGTCATTTCGTACATCGCAAGACGAAGCAACGCAAGCTCCATCATGTCCAAATCTTGCATTGGACGCGCAGTGTATGGACGAATTTTGCTGTCTAGCTCTGTGTGACTTAGCACAACACCTGATAACAGGTCACGGAAGTAGGCAACGTCTGTATCTGGAGCAGAAAGCGCTGGCTCTTGAGCGTGGTGCTCTTCTTCATCGTACTTACCGCCCGATAAGAACTGCTCTTCAATTGTGGCAACATTTTCTTTGGTAATTTGCCAAGAGTAGATTGCTTGCAAAGCAAATCGACGTGCATTACGACGTGCGGCTGGTTTCACACTGGCCCCCATTAGGAATCAATTTCTGATAGAACGTTAATCATCTCAAGTGCGCTTAGTGCAGCCTCTGCACCTTTATTACCAGCCTTGGTTCCTGCGCGCTCAATTGCTTGGTCAATTGTATCAACGGTCAATACGCCAAACGCCACTGGTAAACTGTATTCCAATGAGACTTGAGCAAGACCTTTGTTACATTCACTGCAAACATAGTCAAAGTGTGGTGTACCACCACGAATCACCGTACCAAGCGATACGATCGCGTCAAATTTACCGGTTTTTGCAACACGTTGAGCAACCAATGGCAGTTCAACTGCACCAGGGCAACGCACAACGGTGATGTTCTCTTCGCTAACTTGTCCATGACGCTTTAAAGTATCGATTGCACCAGACAATAGACTTTCGTTAATAAAACTGTTGAAACGAGAAATAACGATAGCAATTTTTGCATTTGGCGCTGGGAAGCCACCCTCGATCACTTTCATAAGCTTTCCTTTAACTATATTCATCAAGTGAGAATCGCCGGATTCTAGCACAAATTTGTGAGCAATATCTAATGGAAATTCGCACCGACTGGGGAGGTGGCAGACGATACCACCTTCCGCTCAATCCTGCTTATTCGCAGACGTACTCGACGACATTCAAACCAAAACCACCCAATGCATGGTATTTTTTGTTGGTCGATGACAGCAGACGCATATCATGCACGCCGAGATCCGCAAGAATTTGCGACCCAACGCCCACGCGACGTGATGTGCCTTGACGCTTGGCCAGCGTCGGCGCTTCCCCTTTGTCTTGCGCTTCAAACATCTTCACGCGGTGGATGAGTAAATCGGTCGACTCTTCGTTGCCCAAAATCACCAATACGCCGCCCTCTTCACCGATGCGCTTCATCGCCGCATCCAGGCTCCAGCTGCGGTCTGCGTTCCGGTTACTGTGCAGCAAGTCGGTAAAGGTATCTTGTAAATGGACACGCACCAATGGGGTTTGTGTCATCTCACCTTTGCAGAGCGCGTAATGGACTTGGTTGTCAATAACATCACGGTATGTGACCAATTTGAACTCACCAAACTCCGTCGGCAATTGGCACTCTGCTACGCGCTCAATGGTGGTTTCCGTGTTGTTGCGATACTCAATCAGATCGGCAATGGTGCCCAGTTTGATGTCGTGCTTTTGCGCAAACACTTCCAGATCAGGGCGACGCGCCATCGTGCCGTCATCGTTAAGGATTTCAACAATCACGCCTGCGGGCTCAAGACCTGCAAGGCGAGCCAAATCACAGCCTGCTTCGGTGTGACCTGCGCGCGTTAACACGCCACCTTCTTGCGCCGCCAGCGGGAAAATGTGCCCGGGCTGAACGAGATCCGCCGCTTTGGCGTCTTTTGCCACTGCAGCTTGCACTGTACGGGCGCGGTCGGCGGCAGAGATACCCGTTGTCACCCCTTCAGCAGCCTCAATCGACACCGTGAAGTTGGTGGTGTACTGCGCGTTATTGTCTTGCACCATGGGTGGCAATCCGAGCTTTTCACAGCGTGATTTGGTCATGGTCAAACAGATCAAACCGCGACCGTGGGTTGCCATAAAATTGATCGCTTCCGGCGTGACGTGCTCCGCCGCCATGATCAAATCGCCCTCATTTTCACGATCTTCATCATCCATGAGGATGACCATTTTACCCGAGCGAATGTCGTCGATGATTTCTTGAGGCGTACTAATTGGCATGATTCTGTTCCTTATTATTGGCGCGGCTTTTGCGGACGTTCGACGTCACTACGCAAATCCGTTTTGTTGTAAGAATTCGAGTGTTAGGGTGGATTCTGGCTGTGCCGAGGTAGAAGCGGTTAATAGACGCTCCATATAACGGGCCAAGACGTCAACTTCGAGATTAACTTTACGCCCGACGTGGAAGTCGGCGATGGTGGTCTCTTCTCCCGTATGCGGCACTATAGTGAGCTTGAAAGCGTTTTTACGCAGCGCATTCACGGTTAAGCTAATTCCATCAACCGTGATGGAGCCTTTCTCTGCCACGTATTTCGCGATGGATTCCGGCATCGAGACCCAGAACTCAATCGCGCGACCGACACTGTTGCGCTCAACGATCTCGCCAACACCGTCCACATGGCCGGAGACAATATGACCGCCGAATCGAGTGGTCGGCAGCATGGCTTTTTCAAGGTTAACTTTGTCGCCCGCTTGATAATCAGCAAAGCCGGTTTTTTGCAGTGTCTCGAGGGATAAATCGGCGCTGTAACTGGTCGCGGTGTAATCCACCACTGTCAAGCAGACACCATTGGTCGCAATACTGTCGCCC
Organism: Vibrio sp. R15-SG3-ISO1A; assembly: GCF_059833955.1. Lineage (NCBI taxonomy): Bacteria > Pseudomonadati > Pseudomonadota > Gammaproteobacteria > Vibrionales > Vibrionaceae > Vibrio > Vibrio sp. R15-SG3-ISO1A. The sequence goes on along the minus strand of NZ_JCBDGH010000082.1, from coordinate 30,432 downwards.
AGTTTGACATCGCTCATATCCAATTTACCGACCTCGACGGTCACACTGATGTCTTCCCCTTTGGGGGTGATGGCAGATAGGGTTCCTACTGCCTCTACAATACCTGTAAACATATTAGGATTCTTTGTTAGCTAGTTTGGCGACAACACGAATGTCTTTGCCGACCATACGAATATCTTGAATATCGATCTCGATGCATTCACTCATGGCACCAAGCCCTAAAGCACCGAGCAGGCCTCGTCCATCACTGCCCATCAGTTTGGGCGCGAGGTAGAGAATCAGCTCATCCACCAATCCCGCTTTGAGCACACTTTGCGCAAGCGTTGGACCCGCTTCAATCCATAACTGATTGATGTTGTGATCTTGGGCTAAGCTGGCGAACGTAGCAAAGAGATCCACACGTCCATCATCCCCGAGCGGTGCGTTGAGAGCGCCATTTGGCCCCACCACCAGCACCTCGCCCGGTGTATTAAAGAGTTTAAGCTCTGGATGAAGCTGCCCTTGCCGGTCCAAAATGACACGCACTGGCTGACGGAGATCGGTGGGTGAGTATTGAAGTTTCAGCGACGCAGGCAAGTCATCAAAACGGACATTGAGTGAAGCATCATCGGCGATCACCGTTTGGCTAGTGGAGAGAATCGCACTGCTTTGCGCTCGGTAGCGCTGCACATCCTGACGGGCTTCTGGACTGGTGATCCATTGGCTCTCCCCATTACTTAGCGCCGTTTGTCCATCAAGGCTCGCCGCCAGTTTCAATTGTACATAAGGCATTTTGCTGTGCATGCGCTTTAGGAAGAATGGGTTTAACGCCACGGCATCTTGTTCGAGCAGCCCGACTTGGACCTCAATACCCGCGGCGCGCAGCATTTCAATACCACGACCTGCTACTTGCGGATTAGGATCTTGCATCGCGCAGACAACCTTCGCGACTTGGGCATTGATCAAACCTTCCGCGCAAGGCGGCGTGCGACCATAGTGGGAGCATGGCTCCAAGGTAACATACGCGGTCGCCCCTTGCGCCTTGTCGCCTGCCATACGCAACGCATGTACCTCAGCATGAGGCTCACCAGCTCGAAAGTGGAAACCTTCACCGACAATGTCGCCATCTCGGGTAATGACACAGCCAACATTAGGATTCGGCGCTGTGGTGTATTTCCCCCGCTGTGCGAGTTCAATGGCGCGCGCCATCATTTGATAATCTTGTGCACTAAACATGCTCGCCTTTCACCACGCTTAACCGTTTAATCTTCGAGCTTGGCGATCTCTTCACCAAACTCACGAATATCTTCAAAGCTGCGGTACACAGACGCGAAACGAATGTAAGCCACTTTGTCGAGCTCTTTCAACTGCTCCATGACCAGATTGCCGATCATCTCACTCGGCACTTCTCGTTCCCCCGTCGCACGCAACTTAGACTTGATCATGCTGATGGCCAACTCGACGGCATCAGCACTCACCGGACGCTTCTCAAGCGCTCGTTGCAAACCACCAATCATTTTATCTTCATTGAATGGCTCACGATTTCCGTTGGACTTGATGACTTTCGGCATCACCAATTCCGCGGTTTCAAAGGTAGTGAATCGTTCACTGCACGCTAAACACTGCCTGCGGCGGCGCACCTGGTGGCCGTCAGCTACAAGACGAGAGTCGATCACTTTAGTATCGTTCTCAGAACAAAAAGGACAATGCATATCACCTCCATATTAGTGGCAAACAGTGTAACGGAAATCCAAGAAGTTAGAAAAGCAAAAGGGGCAAACTTGCCCCTTTTTCAAATGGTGTCTGGTGAAAGTGTTAACTGCGCGGCAAGTAGTTCGCTTTACCGACCCATTTGTAGCTGGTGAGCTCTTCTAGACCCATAGGACCGCGTGCGTGCAATTTCTGGGTCGACACGGCAACTTCAGCCCCAAGGCCAAACTGCGCACCATCAGTAAATCGCGTCGCTGCGTTGACATACACCGCCGCCGAACCCACTGAGTTAATGAAACGCTCTGAATTTTCCAAGCTGTTGGTCATGATCGCATCGGAGTGACTCGCGTTGTGAACACGCATATGGTCAATCGCCTCATTGACATCCGCCACCACTTTCACGCCTACGGTGTAACTCAACCATTCGGTGTCAAAGTCGCCCTCTTTCGCGTCGCGAAGATCGCGTGCGCCCGCCATCAAGGCTTTCGCTTTAGGTTCTGCGACAAACGCGACACTCTCGTTCATGCGCTCAACAATCATAGGCAGAAAACGTTCCGCGACCGCTTGATGCACCAATAAGGTGTCTAGCGAGTTACATGCTGATGGACGCTGTACTTTGGAGTTTTCCACCACATCGAGCGATTTTGCTAGATCGGCACTTTCATCAACAAAAATGTGGCTAATGCCAAATCCGCCGATGATGACAGGAATCGTGCTGTTCTCTTTACACATTTTGTGTAAACCTGCGCCGCCTCTTGGGATGATCATATCGACGTACTCATCCAGCTTGAGTAGCTGAGAGACCCATTCGCGATCTGGATTTTCAATGTACTGAACCGACGCCGCTGGCAACCCGGCTTTAGCCAGTGCAGATTGGATGACCTTCACCAACTCCATATTGGAGTAAAACGTCTCTTTACCACCACGCAAAATACTCGCATTGCCGGTTTTTAAACACAGCGCGGCAATATCGATAGTGACATTAGGGCGCGCTTCATAAATCACACCGACCACACCGAGCGGCACTCGACGGCGAGAGAGAGACATGCCGTTCTCTAGCACCTTGCTGTCTATCTCACTGCCAACAGGATCATTGAGGGTGATCACATTGCGCACATCATTGGCAATACCGCTCAAGCGCTCAGGATTGAGCAGCAGACGGTCAAGCAGGGCATCGGTCAACCCCGCTTCTCGGCCCAGTTCGATGTCTTTAGCATTGGCAGCAAGAATAAGGTCTGCATTAGCTTCCAATTCATCAGCGATGATCGCTAGGGCTTGGTTCTTCTGTTTCGTTGATGCGGTGGCAAGTTGAAAAGCAGCGTCTTTTGCTGCCTTGCCCATAGAAATAAGTTCCACTCTCGGCTCCTTCGTCTGATTATTCTTGGATAACGACCATATCGTCGCGGTGCAGCACTTCACTACCGTAGTCGTAACCGAGGATAGCGATAATATCTTTACTGTGCTTGCCGATAATTTTGGCCATGTCTTGGCTAGAGTAGCTAGCAATACCTCGCGCGACTAACTGCCCATCGGGCGCGGTCACTTGAACCACCTCACCACGAGCAAACTCGCCAGTCACCGCTGTGACGCCTTTGGCCAACAAGCTGCTGCCGTTTTTGATCACCGCACGTACCGCCCCATCATCAATCGTGATGGTACCTGATGCCGCAGGGCCTGCAAGAATCCAACGTTTACGGTTTTCCAGCGCTTCATCGCATGGCAAAAAGCGCGTGCCTTGCGGCGCTTCACTTAACGAATCAAAGATCACATCTGGCGCGCTACCTGCGGCGATGATGACTTCAATCCCAGCGCGGCGTGCGATATCAGCCGCTTGTAGCTTGGTCGCCATGCCGCCCGTCCCTAAGGTTGTGCCACTGCCGCCGGCGATTTTACGTAGCGTATCGTCGATGGTTTTCACTTCTTTGATCAACTCTGCTGAGGGATCTTTGCGTGGGTCAGCGGTAAACAGACCTTTTTGGTCCGTCAACAGCAACAGTTTGTCTGCGCCGCAAAGAATGCCAACCAAGGCCGATAAGTTATCGTTGTCGCCCACTTTGATTTCACTGGTGGCGACGGCATCGTTCTCATTCACAATAGGAATGATGTCGTTATCAACTAACGCATTGATGGTGTCGCGCGCGTTGAGAAAACGCTCTCTATCTTCAAGGTCAGCGCGCGTAAGCAGCATTTGACCAATCTTAATGCCGTAAATGCCAAACAAGGCTTCCCAAGTTTGAATCAACTGACTTTGACCAACCGCCGCCAGCAACTGCTTGCTGGCCATCGCATTGGGGAGTGCGGGATAACCTAAGTGCTCTCGACCTGCGGCAATAGCGCCCGATGAGACCATGACCACTGAGTGGCCTTGCTTTTTAAGTTCTGCACATTGACGCGCAAGCTCAACCATATGAGCCCGATCAAGCGCCAAAGTCCCACCAGTGAGTACACTGGTCCCAAGTTTCACTACCACGGTTTTTGGTGATGTGGCAGCGGTGCGTTGCTGATTCATGACACTTCTACTTTGAATGAGAAATAAGGATGGTTAAAAAACTGACCTGTTGTTTTAGCAATCAAATCCGCTTTTCACAAGTAGAAAAGGCGCGATAACGCGCCTTTTTACTAGGATTCAATGTCAATCAATGAAATTTAGACAAATTCGACCGATTGCTGATGCATTTTTACTTCGAGATCAAACTCCGTTGACAAGGTTTCAATCAATTTTTGATGAAACGCTTCTTGGGTTTTGGTGACATCTTCCACGGCCTTTTTCGGCAAGGGTTCGTCTCGCCATTCACCACTGACATCATAAAGACCAGTACGGTAACGCGCTTCGTAATAGCCGTCGACTAAGCTAAGCTCAAGCCACCAGCCCCAAAACTCGCGCTTTTCAGGGGATTTCTTGTCGTTGACACACACAGACAGACAATCAAATAGATACGCTCCTTCTGAGCTCTGTACTTCTCGCAGATAGGGACCAATGGCACGCAGTGTGGTTAACAAGCGAAAATGCGTTGGGGTCTTTTTCTCTCCAGTCATAGTGAATCTCCATATTCATTATTATCTGTTGGCTGGAACACGGTGTGACGGACACTTTAGATGCGGTACGTCATTACTTTAGTGTCGTCTAAAAAACCCACAATGTCATCTAATTAGCTCATCTTCTAGCCACTTGATCGCTAAATCGAGGGATTGCTCATATCCTTGTGTAATTGTCTTAGCACTGATTTGCTTCGCTTTGCCGTATTGACTGTACAAGGCGACCAATCGGTTGTCACTAAAGGGAGAAACAGGATCTCGCTCTAGGTTCATTGCCAAAATCGGCACCTTGGTTTTACGCCCACCTAAGATACCTTGCACCTTCAACGACCATGCCATCAGTTGAATCGCCAGACTGTTAATATCGACAATATTTTTCCCAATGCGCGATGCCAACACGTCCAGATACATCTTGGGCATCTGCTTGATTTTATCCGGAGACGATAAGATGTCATGAATCGGCGCCCCTAGCGTTACGCACGCCTTGATCTTCTCTTGCTCCATAAATGACAAACGCACCATGGCATTGCCACCAAAACGAAACCCGATCAACCCCACTCTGTGATGATCAACCCAAGGAATATCGACCAGTTGATTGAGCACAGCCTGATGCAGGCAAGAGCTATCATGCGTCAGATTCCAATGGGTGTTGTGCCCCATAGACGGCAAATCGATAGTGAGCATCGCGATGCCTTTTTTGGCTAGATGATCGCGAAATAGACGCCACATATCCGTTTGTAGACTATCGAGACCTGCGCTCACCATCACCACGGGTTGTGGCTCATCAGTACGAGTTAAGTGAAGGTGGGCGACGATTTTTTTATTTTGATGCGGGATCTCTAGCCGTTTGACAGTGTACTTAGTCTGTTTCGCTGCTTCCTCATAAGCATTGCCCGCCAACACTTGCGCCTGAGCGGCGAGCGTATCGTTTTTGAGGTGCGGATAACCAGCGATACTGTAACAAAGGGAGGCGTTAAAGAGCTCATCAGCCGCTTCTTCACCTTTGAGTTGCTGCGCGCGCTTTTGATGCAGCATGCCCAACTTTGTCCACTCGAAGTTCCAGTTCCCGCTGTGATAGCCCATCACAGTATCTAGCCACTCATCGTGGGTACGCGAATGCTTTGAGGAGGCCATCGCCGCTAATACGCCTTCGATTTCGATAGGTTGTAGACCTTGCCATGTCCATTGCAGGCGGCGTAAGTTGCGATACCATTTGTAGCCGTCTTCGACGCGTTTTTCATCCAGCAGTGCCTGACTTGATGGCATGTAGGCAATCAACTCCGACGTCTCTTTGGCTTTTTTATCTTTGGCAAACAGCGTCTCAGACAGGTTTTTGCTTACTTCTTCCGACATCACATTACTCGTGTATTCGTTCGATTCTTTCATAGTAATAAAAAAAATGACCCAAGAAAGGGTCATTTATCAAGATTCTTTATTGAAATCGCCAATGCATTCACCCAAGAGTGAAAAAGCACTACTTTTGCTTGCGATTGATCGGTTCGATGTATTGAATCGCCATATCCCATGGTTGCTCAATCCAAGTCTCTTGAGCGATATCAACCACGTAGTCATCTAAAAGCTCAGCGCCCGATGGTTTCGCGCACACGGCGATCAATTTCGCTTTCGGGTACAAGTCACGTAGTTTGCGTGCTGTGTCACCACTGTCGACCAGGTCTTCAACGATAAGGTAACCTTCACCGTCACCTTCAGGTGCTTTCAATACGCTCATATCACGTTGGTGATCGTGATCGTAGCTTGAAATACAGATGGTATCCACGTAACGAATGCCGAGTTCACGCGCTAAAATAGCGCCCGGTACTAAACCGCCACGGCTTACAGCCCAAATCCCTTTCCATTGCTCGGCAGGCATCTGCTTTTCTGCAAGTTCACGACAGTACGCGTGCATCTGATCCCAAGTGATGATGAATTTTTTACTCATTGTAATAACCTAATAGTTTTGTCCAATCGGCATCCCCTGAAAAACAAGCTAAGTTGATACAACCTACAGCTTGATGCACCAGGCCAAATAGGGGAAAAGCTACGCAAACGATTATTTTACCGGAAGCGGGGGCCAATACCAATGGCGAATTATATTCTCTATAAAACAACGCCACAGCGAAAGCGCTGTGGCGTTGTTGATTCAATGTTTGTGATTAACCAGCGAAGACGTACTTCAGTAAGAAGACTGCCGACAGTACCCAAACGCTCACAGACACGTCGCGTCCTTTACCACTCAGTAACTTAATTGCAGCGTAAGAGATAAAACCCAGTGCAATACCTTCTGCGATTGAGTAAGTCAGTGGCATCAGCAGACACGTCACCACAACCGGCGCCGCTTCTGTTAGATCACGCCAATCGATGCTGACCAAGCCAGACATCATTAGAATCGCTACGTAGAACAGTGCGCCAGCGGTCGCGTATGGAGGAATCATGCCAGCCAAAGGCGAGAAGAACAGTGCCAACAAGAACAGCACGCCAACAACCACCGCCGTTAAACCAGTACGACCGCCTGCCGCAACCCCTGCCGTAGACTCTACGTAAGACGTGGTGCTTGAGGTACCGAGTACCGCGCCCACTGACGTTGCAGTTGAGTCCGCCAATAGTGCTTTGTTCAAACGTGGTAGTTTACCGTCTTCTTTGATGAAGTTCGCCTTAGTTGCAACACCCACCAGCGTACCCGCCGTATCAAAGAGATCAACAAACAAGAAAGCAAAGACCACTGAGATCATGCCCACTTCAAACACGTCTGCAATGTTCATTTCCATAAAGGTCGGCGCAATGCTTGGTGGTGTCGACATCACTCCGCCCCACTGCACATCACCTACCAATAGACCAAGTGCGGTGATAATAAGGATCGCGATCATCACAGCGCCACGAACGCCGCGGTACACCAAACCGATGGTCAAGAAAAAGCCCAAGGCGGCCAAGGCTGGCGCTAGGTTTGTGATGTGGCCCAAGCCGACCAAGGTCGCTGGATTATCAACGACGATGCCTGAGTTTTGTAGGCCGATAAACGCAAGGAATAGACCAATACCCGCAGAGATACCCGTGCGCAGCGACAATGGGATGGAGTTGATGATCCACTCACGGATTTTGAATACCGAAAGCGCCATGAAGATCAAACCAGAGATAAACACCGCACCGAGCGCGACTTGCCATGAGTGGCCCATACCCAAAACAACGCCATAAGTGAAAAACGCGTTGAGGCCCATACCTGGCGCCAATGCAATCGGGTAGTTAGCGACAAAGCCCATGATAAAACAGCCAATCGCAGCGGCTAAACAGGTCGCAACAAAGACAGCGCCCTTGTCCATCCCTGCATCGGCCAGCATCGCTGGGTTGACAAAAATGATGTAAGCCATTGTCAGGAATGTGGTCACACCGGCAATGATCTCAGTTTTGACATTTGTGCCATTTTCACTGAGTTTGAACAGTTTTTCGAACATGATCGAATCCTAAAAGGGTGAAAAGTAAACGGTTGCGTAATCGATTGGCGGAATTATAAAGTCATCAAATAGTAAATTCCAGATAGAATTATGACTCTAATCAATATTTCGGGTTGTAAATGGGCAACCTATCGCTATAAAAGAGCCACAAACAAAACAAAAACAAAGAAAATTCATAAAGATAGAAAGAAAAGACATCATCATTCAGACGGTGAACTTTTGTACCATGTTGTAAACTTTCAAATCCAGAACGGCAGTTTGTAACCTGAGTAACACGTGCTTATGTGCATAATATGCAGAGAATGGCATTAATAAGGAGAAATCGGTGAGTTGGCGGATAAAAAAACGCCACTCAAAATGAGTGGCGGTTGAATCATGTCAGCGAAAACGGCGCTGCAAATATATTCCAATATTAGGGGGTGAACATAACGTTCGAGATAAACAAGCTTTCAGTGTTAGTAACCAAAGCTAGTGGGGTAAGTAAAGCTTCCTGTATAAACAGATTTGTTTAGCCAGAATGCTGCACTTGGTAAACCTTTCATAACATCACCTTCTAAATCAATTAAACACATTACAATGATTGATTTCTCAGTTCCTTGGAGGCGATAACTCGGACTCATCCTTTGAGCGTTTTTACTTCGCTGCCGAAGTGGTTACAAATATACCTTATAGAAATTAAATTACAACACCCAAAGTGACAAAAGTCACAAAAAAGTGCGATTTCTGATTCAAATCAAACCGCGACTGTAATTTAATTACATAAAAATCACTAACATCTAAGTTAATCTGTCAGATTGATAATCATATCATTGAATATCCCGTCGATAGAGGGGTAGGCACTTTTCGCTGCAGTTTGCATCAACTCACTTGGGTATCGATCTTGAGAGTGCTATTCTGACCAACATCAAATCGGCAAGTTTGGATGTTTGTGCTACTCATTATTTGGTGCATAAAACAATATTTGCCATCTCTCATTATAAGGAGTTATCCGTGTCTGAGTTCCATTCTGAAATTAGCAGCTTGTCACCAGCGCCTTTGTGGCAGTTTTTCGACAAGATTTGCTCCATTCCTCACCCATCGAAACACGAAGAAGCCCTGGCGCAAATGATCATTGATTGGGCGACCGATCAAGGCCTAGAAGTCAAACGCGATCCAACCGGCAACGTCTTTATCAAAAAACCGGCGACCAAAGGGATGGAGAATAAAAAAGGTGTGGTTCTGCAGGCTCACATTGATATGGTGCCGCAGAAAAACGAAGACACGGATCATGATTTTACCCAAGACCCGATCCAACCTTATATTGATGGTGAGTGGGTCACCGCCAAAGGTACAACCTTGGGTGCGGACAACGGCATTGGTATGGCGTCTTGTCTCGCGGTATTGGCGTCCAATGACATTAAACACGGGCCACTAGAAGTGCTGCTGACGATTGATGAAGAAGCAGGCATGACTGGCGCATTTGGTCTTGAATCGGGTTGGTTAGAAGGCGACATTCTGCTCAATACCGATTCTGAGCAAGAGGGTGAAGTGTACATGGGTTGTGCCGGTGGTATCGACGGTGAAATGACGTTCGAGATCCAACGCGAAGCTCTGCCCGCGGGCTATGTGACCCGACAGCTTATTCTTAAAGGCTTAAAAGGCGGACACTCAGGCTGTGATATCCACACTGGACGCGGTAATGCCAACAAACTCCTCGCTCGATTCCTAGCAGGTCACGCAAGCGAACTGGATTTGCGCCTGATTGAATTCCGTGGTGGTAGCCTGCGTAATGCAATTCCACGCGAAGCGTTTGTTACGGTCGCCGTCCCTGCTGAAAACGAAGCCAAGCTTGCCGAGCTTTATCAGTTCTACACACAACTGCTTATCAACGAGCTAGGCAAAGTGGAAACAAGCCTTGTCACGTTTAACGAAGTGAGTGACAGCCAGGAAGATGTGTTGTCTATTAACGATCAACAACGTTTTATCGCCGCTTTGAACGCTTGCCCGAATGGCGTGATTCGTATGAGTGACGACATTGAAGGAGTGGTCGAGACCTCATTAAACGTTGGTGTCATTACCACAGAAAAAGAAGCCATTCGCGTTCTCTGCTTAGTTCGCTCTTTGATTGACTCGGGTCGCCAACAAGTTGAAGGCATGCTCACCTCCGTGGCTGAGCTTGCTGGTGCTAAGATCGCTTTCTCTGGCGCCTACCCTGGCTGGAAACCGGATGCAGATTCAGAGATCATGGCCATCTTCCGCGACATGTATGAAGGCATTTACGGTCACAAGCCGAACATCATGGTGATTCACGCCGGTCTAGAGTGTGGTCTATTTAAAGAACCTTACCCCAATATGGATATGGTCTCTTTTGGTCCTACCATTAAGTTCCCTCACTCACCAGATGAGAAGGTTAAGATTGATACCGTGGCGCTCTTTTGGGAGCAAATGGTCGCCCTGCTGGAAGCGATTCCTGAGAAGGCATAGTCTTTCATCTGAACATGGTATTACTGCACTAGCCGAGCTCTTGCTCGGCTTTTTTGTGGCTCAAAATCGCCGCACGGCTTGGGCCAACATCGAGCGATAATATTTGTGGTGACGACAATTAATTTTTGTTAGCCAAGGCATTTACCCCACTGCTAAGGTTCGCGTCCTTACAGCGCTGAGGCGTCAATATTGCCACTTTTTCGCGCTGACTCTTTATCTTAAAAGTCACAGGTGCTCGCTCTGGCATCTGAGTTTCTATTGTTTTGTTTGCACTCATTCGGAGACCATCGCCGGATGAGTATTGCCCTATTAGGAAATCACAGCATGAAAATCGGTGTTCTGTCTCGTAACGCTAAACTTTACTCGACCAAGCGTTTAATCGAGGCAGCAAAAGAACGCGGCCACGAAGTGAAGGTTATTGACGCTCTACGTTGTTACATGAATATCAACTCAGACAAACCTGAAATTCATTTCAAAGGCGAAGAGCTGTCAGGGTTTGATGCCATCATTCCTCGTATTGGCGCCTCGGTGACGTTCTATGGCACCGCTGTGTTGCGTCAATTTGAGATGATGGGTGTTTATCCGGTCAACGAGTCCGTGGCGATCACCCGCTCTAGAGATAAGCTTCGTTCCATGCAGTTACTTTCTCGCAAAGGCATCGGTATGCCGATCACCGGTTTTGCCAGCAAACCGGATGATGTGAAAGATTTGTTGGAGATGGTCGGCGGTGCGCCTGTTGTGATCAAGCTTCTAGAAGGAACACAAGGTATTGGCGTAGTGCTTGCCGAAACACGAAAAGCAGCCGAAAGTGTGATTGAAGCATTTATGGGCTTGAAGGCCAACATCATGGTCCAAGAGTACATTAAAGAAGCCGGCGGCGCCGATATTCGCTGTTTTGTGATTGGCGACAAGGTGATCGCCGCGATGAAGCGTCAAGGAGCGGAAGGCGAATTTCGCTCTAATCTGCATCGAGGCGGCAGCGCATCACTCGTCAAAATCACGCCGCAAGAGCGCCGCACTGCGGTTGCTGCGGCCAAAATCATGGGTCTTAACGTCGCTGGCGTGGATTTGTTGCGCTCAGAACGTGGACCACTGGTGATGGAAGTGAATTCATCTCCTGGTCTTGAAGGTATTGAAGCCGCAACAGGTAAAGACATTGCAGGGATGATCATCGACTTTATTGAAAAAAATGCGGCGATAAAGGGGACAAAAACACGAGGTCGTGGCTAGTTGACGGGTTGAAGAGTGCCTCCTGTCAGGCACTCTTCAAGCTTTTTAAAACGATGCCCAGATCACCGTCGCGACAAGCAGCGGGCAGACAAATTTGACATACACTGGCCATACTTTGCCAAACCACCCCAGGCTAAACTCTGGATACCCTTGCTCTAGCTCGCGAACTTTCCCTTGACGACTCCAAACCCAGCCACCAAACAGACAGAACATTAACGCCGCCATCGGCTGCAGATACTGCGTGGCGACCATCGCGACTAAGCCAAATAAGGCAGAGAAGTGATACACCACAACCACACTGACTAACGCTATCGCACCGCCCAACCACCAACTGGTCGCCGCTCTCCCCGTACCGAAACGTTCGCCGACTAAGGCAACGGGGCACTCAAGCATCGAGATTGAGGAGGTCAACGCGGCAATGGTCAGCAACAAGAAAAACACCACAGCAAAGAGTTGCCCAAGAAGTCCTAAGCTTTCAAACATCAACGGCAGTACCGTAAACACCAAGGTATCCGAGCTGAGTAATGAGCCATCTTCAGCGTAGATCTGAACACCTTTTTGCATCGCCACAAACATGGCAGGCAATACCACCAATCCTGCGATAAAAGCGACAGCGGTGTCAACCAAGGTGACGTTCATGGCCATCTTTGGCAGGTTCTCTTTTTTACTCAGGTAAGAGCCATAGATCAGCATGGAACATCCCCCTATGGTTAGCGAGAAGAAACCTTGCCCCATCGCTGCTAAAATCAGCTTACGATCTATAATCTTAGAGAAATCTGGCACCAAATAGTGTTTGAGACCTTCCATTGCGCCCGCTTGGGTCATGATGTAGACAAACAGCAAAGCGAAGAGCACAAACAACGCAGGCATGAGCCGAGTCGACCATTTCTCGATGCCCTGTTTAACACCACCTTGAACAATCAAAATGGTCAGAACATAGAAGATCACAGTGCCCAATAGGTTACGCTCGATGCTAAAGCCTTTGAACCATGCACTCAGGGCGTCGAGCCCTGCCAGATCACACACCGCCGCGAACAAGAAGCAAATCAACCACCCGCCAACGATGCTGTAAAAAGCGAGCACAGCACACGGGACACTCAGACCAACCCAACCGACCATGGAGCCGATGTTTTTCGCCATAGGGTGAGAGTGAAGTGAGCGCATACTATCAATGGGGTTTGCTTGCCCATGACGACCAATCGCCATTTCAACCACTAGCATCGGAAAGGCGACGACAAAGATCATGATCAGATAGACCAATAGAAATGCCCCGCCACCGTTGCTTGCCGCTTGAGTTGGAAAACCCCAAATATTCCCTAACCCCACAGCCGCACCAGCCGCTGCGAGAATGAATCCTAAACGTGAACCAAAGTGCTCACGAGCTTGTACGTTGTCTGTTTGTGCCATACCACTTTGCACCATTGAACTAGTTGACTGGTACAATATAGATAAACACTGGCCATTTCAATTACTGGACTACATTTCTCTAGCTTAGTGACATAGAAAACAATGAAGATGCTAGTAAAGGTAATTTTACAAGCATCTTCATTATTATTAGAAAAGATAAAAAGTAGGGTTAGATGGTAAAGACCGGATAGTTTTTTAACTCTGGGATCTGTTGATGCAGCTGCTGCTCTTGCTCGACCATCTCTTCTAATGAATCACACAATGCATCGCCTTTTTTCTGCAACTGAGTTCCATGCTCATCCAACCGAGCCGCAATACGCTCTTTCAGTTCGGCCATGGTTTCCGCCATTTCGGTGAGGTTAATCCCGCCTTCGGCGGTCATCTTCTCCTGAAGCGCAGCAAAACTGCTGGTAATAAACTCTTGGTTAAATAGTGCTTTGGCTTTTTCAAAATCTTCTGCCCAAGTTTGCGCCATTTCACGAAAGCTTTGCGCCGGCAAAATAAGATCACCGTCGTTGTAATATCTCGATTCCATATCCTCATAGAAGGCTCGCAGTGATGCTTTGACCCCCTCAAAGGCGTCGGGTGTATCAAAGCTATCGGCAATATCATCAATAATATCATCCGCTAACGCTAAGCCATCTTGGGCTAACTGCTTTGCTTTAGGCACGTAGCTATTGAGGTTTTGTTTATATTGTTCAATGGCTTTTTTCTGCTCGGCGCTGAGCGGTACGCGCTCGCCGTGAATGGTCAATTCGTTATTCCCATCCACCACCGCACTGTCTCCGCTAGTTTGATGGATTTCTAGCTGACGCTCATTGAGGTGAATCTCATTTTGCAGCCCAATATGGCATTGAGCCGCGAGCGTAGGTGCCGAAGCACTGAGTGCCAATGCCAATACGATTTTTCTCATCATGATTTACCTATGTCCTTTTTGCTGACGCTAGCAGGGTTTTGTCAGTGTTATGCTGCCCCTGTGTCAACATTTAGAAGAAACTCAGCTGCTTGGTTTGCTCTTCAGGCTTCAACATCACGCTTAATCCAAGCAAGCGAATCTCCCGGCCTTGTTGTCTGGTTAATATATCACTAAGCAATTGCTTAAAATACGCCAACTCCAATTGATTGTGTCCATGCTCAATGGTGGTGAGTTGGAAGTCGGCGAATTTCATTTTGATGCCCTGTTTGATGATCCCTTTATCCGGTGACGCTCTTTCTAAGCGCCGTTCCAGCTCTGGGAAGAGCCGCTCTTCAATCACTTGCCAGCATTGATCATAGCTGTGAATATTATGACTGAATGTGCGCTCCACACCCACAGACTTTCGCTCTCGCTCTGTCACGACTTCACGTGCATCAATCCCCTGACTCTTGTTCCATAAGGACACCCCGAGGCGCCCAAAACGGCGCAACAGTTCACGATAATCGCTGTTTTTTATGTCCTCGCAAACATAAAAGCCCGCTTGATGCAGCTTCTCTAAACTTACCTTGCCGACACCGGGGATTTTCTCTAGCGGCAAACTGTCCACGACGCGTTGGACATCCTGCGGTGGGATCACACACTGGCCATTCGGCTTATTGATGTCTGAGGCTACCTTGGCAAGAAACTTCACAGGTGCAATACCGGCTGAGGCGGTCAAATTGAGCTCCTGATGGATATCCTGTCGAATCGCTTGCGCAATTAGGGTAGCGCTGCCATGGCAGTACGGGGAGTGCGTCACATCAAGGTAAGCTTCATCCAAAGACAGAGGTTCGATGAGCGGTGTATAGCGCGCGAAAATCTCTCGGATCTGCGCTGAGACCTCTTTGTAAACTTGCATCCGACCGGGTACAACCAATAGATGCGGGCAAAGCTTCAGTGCCTGTGCGGTTGGCATGGCACTGCGAACGCCGAACTGGCGCGCTTCGTAGTTGCACGTGCTGATCACTCCACGTTGCTTTTCGCTGCCTCCGACGGCCAGAGGACGCCCACGATAAGCAGGGTGATCACGCATCTCGACCGCAGCGAAGAAGCAGTCCATATCGATGTGAATGATCTTCCTCATCGCCTTTTGAACCTAAAAACTGTATATCCAAACAGTATAATTTATCTTCCCATAACCACAAAGCCGAATTTTGGTTTGAGAATTGTTAAAAGATTCGCAAGTTAATGAGATACAGTTATTATTAACAGGTGAAATATAGATTAGGAGCACCACGTTGAATAATAAAGTGTTGGTCGTAGAGGATAGCCGCGCCTATCGCAACTATCTTACTCAACAACTTTCCTCACTCGGCTGTCACGTGATTGGTGTCGAATCGTATGCCCAAGCCAAAGAGATTTTGGAGAAACATCCGTCGTTTCGCTTCGCGGTGTTAGATTACTGTTTGCCAGATGCTCAAGATGGTGAAGTGATTGATCTGGTTCTTTCTCATGAACAGAAAGTCATCGTCCTTACCGCCACTTTTAATGAGCAAGCACGGGAAAGATTCATTGCCAAAGGGGTGATGGATTACATCCTCAAAGACAGCATGGCCTCAGTGTCTTATTTGCTGCCACTCGCCAAACGCTTGCTCAACAACGAAAATCATCATGGCTTGGTGGTTGATGATTCCCCCACCGTTCGTCGTCATGTTGCGCAGCTATTGGAACATCAATACATCAAAACGACTCAAGCAGAAAATGGCCAGCAAGCGCTCGAACTGATTGCGCAGAACCCAGACATTACCTTCATCATCACCGATCATGACATGCCGGAAAAAGACGGCGTGATGATGACAAGGGAACTGCGCCAGACTTACACCAAGAATCAGCTCGCGGTACTGGGTTTATCCGGTACGGGAAGCAAAACCTTAACCGCGCAATTTCTTAAAGCTGGGGCGAATGACTTTCTGACTAAGCCCTTCAATCAAGAAGAGTTTTATTGCCGTGTTCACCAGTTGCTTGATATGAAAGAGGCTACGGATGAGCTGTATAAACTCGCCAACCAAGATGCACTAACAGGCTTATGGAATCGCCGTTTTTTGTTTGATCAAGTGTGTGATGGCTGCGAAAAACGCAACATTGCGATGCTCGATATTGATCACTTTAAGCGAGTAAATGACAATTACGGCCACGATGGCGGTGATGCGGCATTGGTTATGGTCGCCAACATCCTAAAGATCTATTTTCCGGAAGATATTGTCGCCCGATTTGGCGGAGAAGAGTTCTGTATTCAATCTTGCCAACCGTATGACGACTTTGTAAAGCGGCTGGATAGTATGCGCCGCCGAGTCGAAAAGACGCCGATTCATTACGCTGACGACACCATCAATGTAACTATCAGCATCGGCGTTTCTTGTATTGAGGCGAGCCTTGATGGCCAAATAAAAGTGGCTGACGATCGGCTCTACACCGCAAAAGCGAATGGTCGCAATCAAGTCGTCAGCCAATGACTATTTTGGCTCATAACCATTAGGGATTAACCGTTAGCGAATAACGGTTAGGCAATACGGTCTTTTTCCCAAGCGGCCAGCTTTTCTGCTCGCGCCGCTTCTCTTGCTTCGCGTTTTTTACGCGCATCACAAGGCTCAGGGCAATTACACACTTTCTCAATGCCCACAGCGCCTAAACCGCCGCAACTGCCTTTCACCACTTTCTTCTGCACTATGTAGCCAATAGACATGGCTGCAATCACTGCAATGAAAACACCGAAGGTGATAATAAATGTACTCATAGTGACATGCTCTCTTGCCGTTTATTGATGTAAGTATGGCTTATAGGTGGACGAAGCGAACTCTTTAAACCCATCGTCTGTTTTAACAATCATGAGTGCCGGGATCTGGTGCGCTTCTGCCACCTTCATTCCCTCTTCTTCACCTAACACCATAAGACCAGTCGCCAGCCCATCCGCGGTCATTGACGAAGGATGTAAAACCGTCACCGACACCACTTTATGGTCTATGGGTTTACCCGTTTCAGGGTTGATGATGTGGGAGTAGCGAACCCCATCACGCTCAAAATAGTTGCGGTAATCACCTGATGTGGCAATCGCCATATCGCCGGGTTCAATAATATCTTGAATCGCACGCTTATCGACTGAAGGTTTTTCGATCGCGATACGCCAGCCGACACCCTCACGGTTTACGCCTTTGAGGCGAATCTCACCGCCGACTTCAACCATGTAATTATCGACACCGATGGATTGGATGTAATCCGCGAGCACATCCACTCCCCAACCTTTGGCGATAGTTGATAAGTCGACGTAAAGATTGGCAATCTCTTTGCGCAGGGTATTGCCCTCAACATGCAGATGCTCAATCCCCACTCTGGCCTGGCGCTCCGCCAGCTCGTCATCGGTTGGTACCACTTCACGGCGCGCTTCAGGTCCGAATCCCCATAAGTTAACCAAAGGCCCAACCGTCACATCCAATGCACCTAGAGTAAGACCGTTGAGGCGAATGGCTTCTTTCACCACCAACGCCGTTTGTGGCGACACGGGAAAAGGTTCCGTGCTTTCACTTTGGTTAAAACGGCTGAGCTCTGAGTCCTTACGATAGGTCGACATTTGGTCGTTGACCTCCTCAAGCAGGCGATCAACCTCTTGCTGAATGACTTCAGGTTCAGGCAGCCCTTCGGTATTGAGGTACTTGATGTTGTAAGTCGTCCCCATCGTTGGGCCGCTTAAATGTATTTGCTCAACGGGCTGTTCACACCCTGCCAGTATCAGTAGGGAAGCAAACGCAACAAGCCACTTTTTCACAAAAAACTCCTGGGTTTCGGGTTGGTTTATCCAGTCATGTATAAACGGGTCGTGTGGAATGCAAAATGGCTGACTCAAAGAGCCAGCCATCGTTTTAGAGGCACGAACTATTAACCGCCAAAGTCATCGAGTAGGATGTTTTCATCCTCTACACCCAAGTCTTTTAGCATGCCAATAACGGCCGCATTCATCATCGGTGGACCACACATGTAGTACTCACAATCTTCTGGAGCTTCATGATCCTTCAGATAGTTTTCGTACAAGACATTGTGGATAAAGCCTGTGTAGCCATCCCAGTTGTCTTCTGGCATTGGATCGGACAATGCACAGTGCCAAACAAAGTTGTCATTCTCTTCTTGCAGCATATCGAAATCTTCCACATAGAACATTTCGCGTTTAGAACGTGCGCCGTACCAGAAAGACATCTTACGCTTGGACTTCAAACGCTTAAGCTGATCGAAGATGTGAGAACGCATTGGCGCCATACCCGCACCACCACCGACGAAGACCATTTCCGCATCGGTATCTTTCGCGAAGAACTCACCGAATGGACCAGAGATCGTACACTTGTCGCCCTCTTTCAACGACCAGATGTAAGAAGACATGATACCTGGTGGTACCTCAGGATTATTAGGCGGCGGCGTAGCAATACGTACGTTCAGCATAATGATCCCGTGCTCTTCTGGGTAGTTAGCCATTGAGTATGCACGGATTGTCTCTTCGTTGACCTTAGACTCGTAGCGGAATAGGTTAAACTTATCCCAATCCTCACGGTACTCTTCTGGTACATCGAAGTCAGCGTATTTCACGTGGTGAGCGGGTGCTTCAATCTGAATGTAGCCACCTGCACGGAAAGGTACAGACTCGCCATCTGGAATTTGTAGCTTAAGCTCTTTGATGAATGTCGCTTTGTTATCGTTAGAGATAACGGTACATTCCCACTTTTTAACGCCGAAGATCTCTTCTGGTAACTCGATATCCATGTCGGTTTTCATCGCGACCTGACAGGCAAGACGCTCACCTTCACGAGCTTCACCTTTAGTAATATGGTCTAGCTCGGTTGGCAGGATATCACCACCACCGGATTTGATTTTAACGCGACACTGGCCACAAGAGCCACCGCCACCACAGGCAGAAGATACGAACACACCCGCGCCCGCTAGAGCGCCAAGTAGCTTACCACCTGGTTGTGTAACGATCGCCAGATTCGGGTCATCGTTCACAGAAATTGTAATGTCACCTGTTGGTACCAGCTTAGATTTAGCGAAAAGAATCACTAGTACTAGCGCCAGTACAATCAGAGTAAACATCACTACACCAAGAATAATGTCCATTGACTATTCCTTAATTGTTGCGGTTTACCCGACTTACAGTTGAACACCAGAGAAAGACATAAAGCCCAACGCCATCAAACCCACAGTAATGAAGGTGATGCCAAGACCACGTAGGCCTGGAGGGACGTCAGAATACTTCATCTTCTCACGGATACCTGCAAGAGCGACGATCGCGAGCATCCAGCCCACACCAGAACCAAAACCGTACACGACAGATTCAGCAAAGTTGTAGTCACGTTGTACCATGAAAGATACACCACCGAAGATCGCACAGTTTACGGTAATCAACGGTAGGAAGATGCCCAATGCGTTGTACAAAGGTGGGAAGAAACGGTCCAAAACCATTTCTAGGATCTGTACTAACGCTGCAATCACACCAATGAAGGTAATGAAGTTAAGGAAGCTCAAGTCAACGCCTTCGACTAGCGCGTTCTCTCGCAATACTAGGTTGTAGACTAGGTTGTTCACAGGAACCGCAATGGTCAATACCACAACAACCGCCACACCTAGACCGAATGACGTCTTTACTTTCTTGGATACCGCCAGGAAGGTACACATACCCAAGAAGAAAGAGAGCGCCATGTTCTCGATGAAAATCGATTTAACTAACAGACTAATGTAATGTTCCATGACGACCTTACTCCTTCGCTTCGACTTGTTCTGGTTTCAGGATACGAATACCCCAAATTAGGAAGCCGATCAGGAAGAACGCCGAAGGTGCTAGGAGCATCAGGCCGTTTGGCTGGTACCAACCGCCGTTGCTCACCAATGGCAAAACTTCTAGACCAAACAACTTACCGCTACCAAACAGTTCACGGAAGAAGCCAACAGTGATCAGAACGAAACCGTAACCCAAACCGTTACCGATACCGTCAATCAAAGACGGCACAGGCTCAGATTTCATTGCAAATGCTTCTGCACGGCCCATAACGATACAGTTGGTGATGATCAGACCTACGAAAACCGACAACTGTTTTGAGATGTCGTAGAGGTAGGCTTTCAACACCTGGTCAACCACGATAACCAAAGAGGCGATGATCGCCATTTGGACGATAATACGCACACTGTTAGGGATGTGGTTACGAATCAGAGATACACAGAAGTTCGACAATGCCGTAACAAAGGTTACCGCCAGTGTCATAACAAAAGCTGTCTCAAGTTTGGTCGTTACTGCAAGCGCAGAACAGACACCGAGAACCTGTAGCGCGATCGGGTTGTTGTCCAATACCGGCGCTAAGATGCTCTTTTTCACGTTTTGTGCACTAGACATTAGTTCAGACCTCCGTCACGAACTTTTGCTAGGAACGGACCGAAGCCCATATCACCTAACCAGAAGTCAAAAGTGTGTTGAACACCGTTACTTGTTAGCGTTGCACCTGAAAGGCCGTCAACACCGTGCTCAGAACCCTCTGGTGCACCACCTTTCACGACTTTAATCGCTGGCTTGTGGTTGTCGTCAAACAGTTTCTTGCCGACCCACTGTGCACGCCAAGATGGGTTTTCTACTTCACCACCAAGTCCTGGGGTTTCACCCTGCTCGTAGTAAGTAATCCCTGCCACTGTGTTGCCATCCGTTTCAACCGCGACGAACGCGTACATCATCGACCATAGGCCGTTGCCGTGAACCGGAAGGATAACCTTAGAGACAGAGTCGCCATCTTTCACGAGGTAAACCACGCCCGTGTTCGCGCGACGCAAGATTTTCGCTTTGTCGTCCGCCGCGTCGAGCTTGATGGACTCCGCTGGATCTTTCGCCGCTTTACGCTGATCGAATGTCGCTGCGTTACCTTCAACGAAATCGCCGGTAGTGAAGTCTACAAGACGAGGTTCAATATACTGAGCAAAGAGCTCAGGGACTTTTTGACCCTGAGAATCGATGCCAGACACTTCGATAATCTTGCTCTGCTTGTCGAGAACCGCGTTCGCTTTCTGCTTATCACGCAGACCGACCGCTGCTGTTGAAACGATGATTGAACAAACCAGGCTCAACCCGATAACAACACCCAGCGTCTTTTTAATGCTGTCGTTATTACTTGCCATAGCGTGCTAGTCTCCGCTTGATGTTCTTTTCAACTACTACATGGTCGAACAGAGGTGCAAATAGGTTCGCGAATAGAATCGCCAGCATCATACCTTCTGGGTACGCTGGGTTGACGACACGAATCAGAACACACATCACGCCGATGAGCGCGCCGTACCACCATTTACCTTTGTTGGTAAAGGAAGCCGACACAGGGTCTGTTGCCATAAAGAACATACCGAATGCAAAACCACCTAGAACTAGGTGCCAATGCCATGGCATGTTGAACATAGGGTTGGTATCAGAGCCAATCACGTTAAATAGCGTTGCGGTTGCAATCATACCAATCATCACGCCGGCAATGATGCGCCAAGACGCAATACGCATGTAAACGATCATCGCTGCACCGATCATCAGTGCCAGTGTCGAAACTTCACCAATTGAACCTGGGATGTTACCAATAAAGGCATCCATCCAAGTGATCGGCGCGCCAGTCACGGTGTTCATCAAAGCACCATTACCACCTTGAGCCCATTGGCTCAATGCAGTCGCGCCAGAGAAACCGTCAGCCGCCGTCCATACAACGTCACCCGAGATTTGAGCTGGGTAAGCGAAGAATAGAAACGCACGACCCGCCAATGCTGGGTTGAGGAAGTTACGACCTGTACCACCAAAGATCTCTTTTGCGACGACAACACCAAAGGTGATACCTAAAGCGGCTTGCCACAATGGAAGCGTCGGTGGAACGATGAGAGCAAACAGAATGGAGGTCACGAAGAAACCTTCGTTAACTTCATGCTTGCGCACCATACAGAACAGCACTTCCCAGAAACCACCAACGATGAAGACCGTCGCGTAGATAGGAAGGAAGTAGGTTGCGCCAAGTAGCATTTTACTACCCACGCCCGCGTCTACTCCGATGGTACCGCCGAGCATTTCTGTTAACCAGTAATGCCAATTACCCGCAACCACAGCCGCAAGTTGATCCCCTGCGTACATATGGTTAAGAGCAGCGATGGCTTGGCCGCCAGCGTTGTACATACCCCAGAACATTGCTGGGAATACCGCAAACCAAACCATGATCATGATACGTTTTAAGTCAACGTTATCACGGACATGTGAGCTTTTCTTTGTCACTAGACCTGGTGTGTAAAACAGCGTTGCCGCCGCTTCATACAAGGCAAACCACTTCTCGTGTTTGCCGCCCGGCTCAAAGTGATGCTCGATGTCTTCAAGAAACTTTTTAAGCGCCATGAAATTTACCCTTCCTTCTCGATCTTGTCTAAGCATTCACGAAGTAGCGCACCGTACTCGTATTTGCCAGGACACACAAAGGTACACAAAGCGAGATCTTCTTCATCCAACTCCAGCGCACCCAGTGCTTGAGCACTGTCGGTATCACCGGCACACAGGTCACGAAGAAGCAGCGTTGGTTCCATATCAAGCGGCATAACGCGCTCGTAGTTACCAATCGGCACCATTGAACGGTCACTACCGTTGGTCGATGTTGTCATATTGAACAACTGACCATTGAATAGATGACCTAGGAAAGAACGAGTGATAGAGAACTTGTTTTTGCCCGGCATCGCCCAGCCAAACAGTTCTTTCTCACGACCTTCGCGCAGGACAGAGACCTGCATGTGGTAACGACCTAAATACGCGTGCGGACCTGTGGCATGAACGCCAGAGAGGACAGAGCCTGAAATCACACGAACTTCACCAGGCATGAGTTCGTTGTCCGTCACGTCGTCTAGAGACGCACCGATCGTGGTACGAATAAGACGAGGGTTATTAACCACAGGACCCGCTAGTGAAATCACGCGGTCTGTGTAGAGTTCACCCGTCAAGAACAGCTGACCAAACGCGATCACGTCTTGGTAGTTGATGCTCCACGCCACATTTTCCGCATTCACTGGGAACAGGTAATGCATGTGAGTACCGGCGAGACCGGCTGGGTGTGGGCCATCAAACACATGTTCTTCAACGTTCGGTTGAGACGAGCGAGGAAGACTAGTGCCAGATTTACAAACGTAAACCTTACCGTCAGTGAGGGTTGAGAGAATATCAAGACCAGCAACAAAGGCTTCTTGCTGTTCATTAATAATTAACTCAGGTTGAGCTGCCAATGGATTGGTGTCCATGGCGGTAACAAAAATCGCTTTTGTCGAAGACTCGATTGCTGGAACCTTGCTGAACGGTCGAGTACGTAAAGCTGTCCAAAGACCAGATTCAACCAGTTGAGACTTCACCGCTTGTGGGTCAAGACTGGCTAGTTGAGCTGCTTCGTACTTATCGAATGTCACCTGTTGCTCACCGGATACTTCAATCACAACGGATTGGAGTACACGTTTTGCACCACGGTTCACCTCGATCACTTTACCGCTTGCTGGAGAAGTAAACTTCACACCAGGATTCTTCTTATCTTCAAAAAGAACTTGAGCTTTCTTTACTTCATCGCCTACGCGGACATGCATGGTAGGACGCATGCCGACGTACTCTTCGCCAAGCAAGGCGACTTTCTTGATGGTTTTACCATCATTAATCACCTGGGTAGGAGCACCTGCGATAGGTAGATCCAAACCCTTTTTTATTGTAATCATACGCACTTGCACTACTTTTATCGGGAAAAAGATTCTTTGATTGCGTAACTTTTAGACACGACACTTGTGTCCGGTTTTGGTGATGTTTTAAACACCAAAATCGCAACATCCTCTTAAAAATCACATCGCAGAAATGCAACGAGATTTATCAGGTGCGATAGTCTATCATCTTTTGCAAAGACGACGCCATGACCAATACAGGTATTAAAGAAGATATTTCGAACGTTTTGAGTTTAAAAGGCTAAGGAATCGTCATAACTTTGAGCCATCGCACAAAGACCCAAATATCCACAAAGACTTTCTGTCACAATCCGTCATAAGGCGAAATATTTCATTTTAATGCCTGCCGTCCATTCATATGTTTCTTTACTGTTAACAAGTCGGTTTAATACCCCTACCCTTTAGAGGTATTTACACTGTCACTTTATGCTTTACTACCACCCATGCACATCGGGCTATCTGGCGCACTCTGGTTTTGCGCTTGCCACTCTTGCGCCGTGTATGTGTGGATGGATAAGGCGTGAATATGATTGGCCAATTCATCGGACAAGGCCTGATTCACAAGACGGTGCCTCGCAATTAACCGAGCGCCATCAAAGTGTTCACTCACGACAATGACCTTAAAGTGGCTCTCTGAACCTGCGGGAACATTGTGCATATAGCTTTCATTCACCACTTGCAGGTGGCTTGGCTGGAAAGCCTCGTGAAGTTTCGATTCTATTGTTTGCTGGAGCATGAATTCACCGTTACGCTAATCTGTTTAAGCGAGTTGGATTATGGGCGTGACCATAATAATGTGCTACTCAGTAAAGAAAAGGTTTTAGTTTTCACTGCCAGTAACATTTGCGACAATTTAGCCATTCTTAAGATGAGACCATTGACTGCATGAAAACTGAGCTGACTCTTTTTGAGCGAACACTGTTCCTTTACCGTTACCCTAAGCGTAGCAACGACACCTTACAAGCTTGGGACGCCGGAGATGAGTACCTGATCAATCATGTCGAGCAACTTTCTCTCACAAAAGGGAGCCACATCGTTGTTTTAAACGATCATTTTGGTGCGCTCAGCACGTGGTTCTCTCGTGACTACCGAGTCACCATGATGAGTGACTCGTGGATTGCTCACCAAGCGACACACGCCAACCTTGAGGTAAATCAGTGCCCTAAGGTCACGCTCTGCTCAACGCTCGACCCTATCCCTAAAGATGCAGATCTAGTGTTGATGCAAATCCCGCGTACCAATCGCCACTTAGTGTGGCAGCTCGCTCAGTTAAGAGAGACACTGTCGCCAACCATCCCTGTCATTGCGGTCAACAAAGCAAAAGAGATCCACAGCTCAACACTGAAACTGTTTGAGAAACACTTGGGCGACACGACGACCTCTTTGGCGTGGAAAAAACACCGTCTGGTATTTAGTTTCGCTAATTGTGATACGCCTATCCCCGCAGTGGCGATCACTGAATGGCCCGTTCCTCAACACGGGATGACGCTACAAAATCACCCTAACGTCTACTCAGGCGAGGGACTAGATCAGGGAGCGAGCTTTTTTCTTGACCACTTGCCAGACAACCTCGGCCACGCTCGAGCACTTGATCTTGGCTGTGGCAATGGCGTGCTGTCCGTTAAGTTATCACAGCTTAATCCAGCACTGTCGATCACCTGCGTCGATGAAAGTTTCAGCGCCGTGGCGTCGGCGCGAGAAAACTTACGTCCCTATGACACAGGTGAGCGTCAAATAGAGTGTATTGCCAACAACTGCTTGGATGGATTTGATGCTGATAGCTACGATGTGGTGCTTTGCAACCCACCGTTCCACCAGCAACAAACCATTACTGATCACATCGCTTGGCAAATGTTCTGTGATGCAAAGCATGTTCTTCGTGTTGGTGGGCAATTATTAGTTATCGGCAACCGCCACCTCGGCTACGATGGAAAACTGAAAAGAGTGTTTGGTAAACATCAAGTCAAAGTGGTCGCATCAAATAAGAAATTTGTTATTTTACAAGCGACTAAATAGTCCTCTATTATCTTTGAACTGAGAGTTAACTTCATACGTGAAGCATTAAGGAAAAGACAATGAAAAAACTGGTATTAGCGGCGTCAATGGCCATCTTGACCGCCTGTGCGTCCCCTCAGCAAGAGCAACTGAACTTTATGCCACAAGCGGTACTCAGTCGCGGTGATTTAGTCCAGGACGCCACCTTTACTATTACCAGTAAAGATGTTCGCTCTGCGCAATATGTCGCCTTGGTCGACAGTGGCCGCTCTAACATCGAACCTATTCATTCAAAACAGAATGTGCGTATCACATTAGAAAATGCCCTGCTAGAGCAGTTCCAATCTCAAGGTTTCCGTAACACCGTCAACAGCGAAAACGCACTGAAGATTGAAGTGCAGGAAGGTTTGGTGTCGGTCAAACACTCGGTAATGGAAAATGAGATGGACGGCAAAGTAGTGCTAGAAATCACCGCCGAAACGCCACGCGGCAAGTTAGTAAAAGCTTACACCGGCACAGCGAAACGCACAGGGGCACTCAGTGCATCCAACCAAGAGATCGAAACCGTTCTTAACGATGTGGTCAACTTGGTGCTAAAAGAAGTCGCGAACGATCGTGAATTGCAAACTTACATGCAGGAGCGTTTCTAATGTGGAAGTGGGCACTGACGTCACTGGCATTGGTGAGCCAACTTGCGTTTGCCGGACCAAAAGTCTTGGTGGAAACCACGCTGGGTAATTTCACCCTTGAGCTTAACCAAGAGAAAGCGCCGATTACGGTCGCCAACTTCCTCAAGTACGTCGAAGAGGGCAGCTATGCAGGAAGCCAATTTCACCGCGTGATCCCCGGCTTTATGGCGCAGGGCGGTGGCTTTGACACCAATATGAAACAGTTGAGTACGTACGCTCCAATTCAGAACGAAGCCGCAAACGGGCTAAAAAACGACCGTGGCACGATTGCAATGGCGCGTACCAACAACCCAAATTCTGCTACACGCCAGTTTTTCATCAACTTTAAAGACAATCACTTTTTAGACTATGACCAGCGCCCGCCGGGCTATGCGGTGTTTGGTAAAGTGGTCGATGGCTTTGACGTCGTTGAATCGATGGCGGGCATCAAAACGCACAATGTCGGTCGCTATAGTGACGTGCCGTCGATCCCTATCGTCATCAAAAAAACCACCCTTATTGAATAAACCTCTACCCGCCCCAACACATGTTGGGGCGGTGGCATCTCCGTCGTTAGTGACCTGCCCTCTTATTTCAAACCGCACAGAACAAGGATACGTCTATGTCTGCGACATCATCGCCAATGTCATGGCGCGACACCATCAAAAGCTATCTCGATAAGCGTCTGCTTTGGGTATTTATGCTGGGCTGCTCAAGCGGCTTTCCATGGGTGTTGATTGGCTCCAACATGTCTGGCTGGCTTAAAGATGCAGGCTTAACCCGAGCCGCCATCGGCTATTTTGGTAGCGTGTTCGCCGTCTACGCGATCAACTTTTTGTGGGCACCACTGGTTGACCGAGTCCGCCTGCCTTATCTCACCGATAAAATTGGCCAACGCCGCAGTTGGATATTACTCTGTCAGCTTGTTGTGCTCTCTTGCACCCTGTTCATTGCCGGTGTCGATCCTGCAAAAAACTTAGCGTTCACGTCGATGCTCGCGCTGGGTATTGCGATTGCCTCAGCGACACAAGACATTGCTATTGACGCCTTTCGTATCGACACCTTCCCCAAGTCTGAATCCTCTAAACTGCCTCAAGCCTCAGCGATGGCCGTGATCGGATGGTGGACGGGGTATTCTCTACCGGGTTATCTCGCATTTATCAATGCAGACAGCATGGGGTGGAATGGCGTCTATTACGGCATGGCGATCATCGTTGGCGTACTGATGCTCTTTACCTTGCTGGTCGGCGAGCCCAAGACTGAGCGAAGTGCGCTGCAAGAACAAGCCGAGCAAAGACATTACCAAGTCGTCGATTCAAAAACCGTCGCGTGGTTGAGTGTCACGGTTGTCGAACCCTTCCTCGATTTCTTCAAACGTAACGGTGTGCGCGTCGCGATCACGCTGTTGCTGTTTGTGTTCTTGTTCAAGATTGGTGAGGCGTTCCTTGGCCGCATGTCGATCACTTTCTACAAAGAAGTCGGCTTTAGCAATGAGCAAATTGGTTACTACTCGAAATTGATTGGTTGGGGGGCAACCATTGTCTTTACTTTGGTCGGCAGTCTATTTAACGTCAAATTTGGCATCGTTCGCGGGCTGATGATCGGCGGTATTGCGATGGCGGGCAGTAACTTAATGTTTGCCTGGATCGCCAAGACAGGACCAAGTGAAACCCTCTTCTTAGCCACGATCATTGTGGACAACTTCACCACGGCCTTCTCAACCGTCGCGTTTGTCTCGTTTTTGACTGTGCTCACTGGCCAAGCCTTCTCTGCCACGCAATATGCGCTGCTGGCTTCACTGGGCAACTTCGGCCGTACGACCCTTGCGTCATTCAGTGGCGAGCTCGCCGATTACTTAAACGATTGGTCACTGTTTTTCATACTGACCGCAGTAATGGTTATCCCAAGCTTATTGATGCTCTATTCTCTGCGTCACTACTTTTCGGATCTACTCGAAAAAGCACGCCAACAGAAATAGACAAGATGGCAAGAACGACAAAGGCTTGGATTGCTCCAAGCCTTTTCTTTTGTCGATTATCAATCTAGGGAAGAGATTAAGGGTATAAGCCACGTCCAAACATATTGAAGACTCGGGCGACGCCTTGGGTGAATATCATAGGCTCAGTCAGCACCGTTAAACACAAGCAATCTTCACCAACTTGAGTTTGCGGGCTGTGCTTGACCGATGCGTCTTTATAGAGAAAGTCGCCGACCTCATAATGCCCTTCTTCGTCAGAAAAACCACCATGAAGGACTAACGTCGATTCGAACCCTTTATGAGTGTGCTCGGGCACTTTGACCCCTTCCGCCATGTACATAAGATTGACACGGGCGTTGCCGGAAATCGCGATAGGAGCGCTAAACACCTTGCCACCATAATTGCGCCACTCGCCGATTCGATCATACAGCTTGGATAATGCAAGCGGTAAGGTCATCGAGCGTCCGTTGACATCAATCGTTTTCGGCTGGCGCAGCAGCTTGACAGGATCTTTGATCTGCTCAGTTTGGGTGATGCTTGCCAGCATCTGCTCAAGACTTTGCACCGGTGTTTGGTTGTCTGGCACCTCTTGCTCAAGCGCGAACCCGCACTCTTGCTCAAAGGATCTCACTTGCTCTTTACAATGTGGGCAACTTTCCAAATGCACGGCAATAGTGAACGCGTTGACATCATCCAATGACCCTTGTGCGTATTGCTGCAACATTTCGATGTGTGGATGGTAACTCATAAGCGATCGGCCTCTATGGAATGTTTCAGTTTTTCAATCGCGAGCCTTAGGCGCGACTTCACGGTACCAAGGGGAATATTCAGCATCTCTGCCACTTGCTGGTGAGGCATCTCTTCCAGATAGACGGCTTTCACAACGGTGCGTTGGGCATCCGGTAACGTATCTAAATATTTCACCACTTGCTCTTTAAGCATCTCTTGCTCTGGCGAATAGTGCTCAACCAAGTCAGGCGGGCAGTAATCGTTGGGCCAAATGTCATCGGAGGACAAATGGGCATCGCGCCCTTTTTGCTTGCGCAGCATATCAAAGCACAAGTTGCGCGCGATGGTGTAAATCCATGTGGAGAGCGAACTCTTACTGCCATCAAACATGATGCTCTTTTGCCAGACAATGGTCAGGGTTTCCTGTACCACTTCCATGCACACTTGCTCATTGCCCATATGGCGATAGGTAAATTGCTTTAAACGCGGGGTAAAATGTTGGAACACTAGGGCGAATGCTTGTGTGTCCTTCTGTTTTACCCTATCCATACACTCAGTCCAATCGGCTCGAGTGAACGCCTGAGTATCTTCACTGACCATATCGATTCCTTGGTTTCACCTAGTCTTGAGATGCTAACGGATTACTATACGCGCTCACGCGCGTTTCGATCACTCTCATTCTAGATCAAGGCTGAGGAGAGGGAATCATCTGGTTAATAAAGGCAAGTGCCGCCTCACAGGTTTGCTGTTGGTTAAGTGAATCAAATCGACTGGGTGTGAGAGGCAGTAATTCCAACCAACGCTGTGTCACCCAGCTGGCGTCGTCCATAAAACGCTGTTGGTACAACTCCCCCACTTGCGGGTAGTCGTGATACACCTGAAGCAGATGTTCACCAAGATGAACGTCTGCAGGCGACATCTCTGCGACTTGCCAGTTAGGCAGCGTGCGAATTTTCGCCATGCGCAGCCCATCAAACTCAGTGCGCACCCGCTCGATAGTAAAACGCTGAAGTCCACACACCGTGATACCGAGCAGACCGTCGTCTAGCTGATCAAAATCGACGATGCGAACCAGAGAGCCGGTGTGTGACAGTTGAACGGCGTCTGACTGTTTGGCCCTTT